>CAYWBE010000091.1:0-6682 GCA_964456295.1 uncultured Candidatus Nemicrothrix sp. | reverse complement strand
ACCCCCAACCGCCGGTTTTGGAGACCGGTGCTCTACCAATTGAGCCACTGCCCTGTGTCCCGACCTCCGACCCGAGGTCGGAATCGGGGGGCGGTACGCCCGGAGGCTACCAGCGGTCCCCCGACGTCCCGCAGGGGGAACCGGGAGTCCGACCGGCAGGACCGGTGGCCCGACCGGGGGAAACCGCGGTCAGCGGGTCTCCTTGTGGTCCACGTGGTTGCGGCACCAGCGGCAGTACTTCTTGAGCTCGATGCGCTCGCGGGTGTTCACCTTGGACTTCGTGGTGATGTAGTTCCGGCGCTTGCACTCCTGGCACTCCAGGGTGACCTGCACTCGCTTGTCGGACGCCATCTCGGCCTCATTCCCTCAGTCATCCGCCGGAGCGGACGTATCTCGTCATCGGCGGCTGGCCCGGACCGATGCTTGTAGCGACGGACAGATTCGAACTGTCGACCTCTCGATTATGAGTCGAGCGCTCTCACCAACTGAGCTACGTCGCCAGCGAGCTCCCTGACAGAATCGAACTGTCGACCTTCTCCTTACCATGGAGACGCTCTGCCGACTGAGCTAAGGGAGCCTGGTCACCTCACGATGACCGGGCACAAGGATGCCACGTGATCGGGGTATTCCCACCGCGACAGGCCTACCGTCACAGGTCCACCTCCAGGGGCTACCGTCGGCGCCCATGGAGACCCGGCTGGCCCGGCCCGATGACGCCGAGGCGATCCGGGCCATCTACAACCACGAGGTCCGCACCTCCACGGCCACCTTCGACCTCGTGGAACGCACCGCCGAGGCCCACCGGACCTGGATGGCCGAACGGTCGGGTGCCTTCAGCGTGCTGGTGGCCCTCGATCCCAAATCTCCCGGGCCGGCCGGCGAACCGGCGATCGTGGGATTCGCCTCACTCTCGCCGTACAAGGAGCGGGCCGCCTACCGGGGCACGGTCGAGGACTCCATCTACGTGGCCGACGGGCACCGGGGCCGCGGCATCGCCGATCGGCTCCTGGGTGACCTCCTGGAGGTGGCCCGGACCAGCGGCTTCCACTCGGTGATCGCCCGGATCGGCGGCGGCAACGAGGCCAGCACGGCCCTGCACGCCAAGCACGGCTTCTCGGTGGTGGGCGTCGAACGCCAGGTGGGACGGAAGTTCAACCGGTGGGTGGACGTCACCGTCATGCAGGCCGTGTTCGACGACCAGCGGGCCTGACGGGCCTCCGGAGAGGGCCACTGGGAGAGGGCCCGAAAACGGGCGACGGGCCCGCCGGAGCGGACCCGTCAACCGTTCTCGCACCACCGCACGGGGCGGCGGACTGGTGGGCCGGGGAGGATTTGAACCTCCGAAGGCAATGCCGACGGGTTTACAGCCCGTTCCCTTTGGCCACTCGGGCACCGACCCTCCGAGCACCGGAGGATACCGACCCCCGGGACGGTCCACGACGGCAGACGATGGCTAGCCTGCGCGCCATGCCGAGCTTCGACGTCGTCTCCCAGATCGACCTGCAGGAGGTCCGCAACGCGGTGGACCAGGCCTCCCGCGAGGTGCACACCCGCTTCGACTTCAAGGGGACCGATTCCCTCGTCGAACTCCAGGAGGGCGCCATCAAGTTGGAGTCATCCACCGAGGACCGCCTGGCCGCCCTCGTCGTGGTCCTCGAGGAGAAGCTGGTCCGCCGGAACGTGTCGCTGAAGTCCCTGGACTGGGGCGAGGTCGAGGCGGCCAGCGGTGCCCGCTCACGCCAGCTGGCCCGGCTCCAGGCCGGCATCGATTCCGACAAGGCCAAGGCCGTCAACAAGGCCATCAAGGACCTCGGCCTGAAGGGCGTGCAGTCCCAGACCCAGGGCGACCAGGTCCGGGTGACGGGAAAGAAGCGCGACGCCCTCCAGGAGGTCATCGCCACCCTGAAGGCGGCCGACCTCGGCATTCCCCTGCAGTACGAGAACTTCAGGGACTGACTTCCGGTCCCGGCGGTCCGAGGACCGTCAGGACGGACCTGGGGCCGACGGGTCCGGTGATCGGGGCGCCACCGCGACCCGATCAGGAAATGGGTCCGGTGGCCCAGTCGCCGCCCCGCAGCCGGGCGATGCGCTCGGCGGTCGGCGGATGGGTCGAGAACAGCTTGGAACCCCCGCCCCGCGAGCCCCCGCGGGCCTGGGCCTTGAGCGGATCGATGATGTAGCTGGACGCCTGGTTGGGGTCCACCCCCGACGGGATCCGGCCGGCGGCCAACTCCAACTTCTCCAACGCCCGGGCCAGCGGCTCCCCGTCACCGATCAGGCGGGCCGCCGAGGCGTCGGCCTGGAACTCCCGGCTACGGCTGATGGCCGCCTGGATGAGCATGGCGGCCACCGGGGCCAGGATGGCGAAGGCGATCTCGCCGATCGGGTTGCGGTCCCGGTCACGGCCACCACCGAACATGGCGGCGAACATGGCCATCCGGGCGATCATCGTGATGGCCATCCCGACGGTGGCGGCCACCGAGCCGATCAGGATGTCCCGGTTTCGCACGTGCATGAGTTCGTGGGCCAGCACCCCACGAACCTCGCTCCACTCCATGTGGGCCAGCAGGCCCTCGGTCACCGCGACGGCCGCGTGGTCCGGGTTGCGGCCCGTGGCGAAGGCGTTGGGCTGCGGGTTGGGGGAGACGTACAACTTCGGCATGGGCATCTCAGCGGCCGTCGACAGCTCACGCATGATGCGGTGGTACTCGGGGTGGGTCGCCTCGTCGGCCGGAACGGCCCGGGCCGATGCGATGGCGATCCGGTCGCTGAACCAGTAGGAACCACCGACCATGACCAGGCCCAGGACCAGGCCGAAGGTCATGCCACCGGTCCCGCCGATGGCGCCACCCACCACGATGAACAGGCCGCCCAGGAGGGCCAGCAGGGCGAAGGTCTTGGCGGTGTTCAGCACGATGGCTCCGGATTCGATCGGGGTGCCCAAGCGTAGAGGCCGACCGGTCGGGGTGGGCCCCGCCGGGCTACCGGTCGTAGTACCCCGAGTGGACGTAGACGGTCGGCACGCCCTCGGACCGGTACATCTCGGCGTTACGGGGGTCGTCGTCGACGGCCAGCACCGGTTCGTGCCCGGTGGCCCGCAGGTCGGCCAACGCCTCCCGCTTGACGTCGGGCGACGAACGGTGGTCGTCGTCGACCCGCATGACCAGTAGATCCCAGGCCACGCCGTGGCGTTCCATCCACGCCATGGTGGTGTCGACCAGACGGGCCGGCCGGGCTGTCAGCAGGACGGTGGGCCGGGCCCGGCCACCGTCGCCCACGCCACCGGCCAGGGCCCGGGCCAGGCCGATCCCCTCGGCGATGGGCGGGTCGTCCACCGAGGCCTCGAAGAAGGCCGCCCACTGCCGCGCCGCCCCGTCAAGCAGGTGCTGACGACCCGAGGCGTCCGAGAGCACGCCGTCGACGTCGAAGACAATGACCGGGCCCGCGGCCGGGCCCGTCTCCGGATCGGCAATCGGATCGGCGGGCGTCCCGGGCGGAAGGAAGCGGACCGAGGCCGTGGCTCAGTCCTCCTGGGGGGCTTCGGCGGCCCGGGTCCGGATCTCGTCGACCACCCCCGAGTCGGCCAGGGTGGTCGTGTCGCCCAGGTCACGGCCCTCGGCCACATCGCGCAGCAGGCGGCGCATGATCTTGCCACTGCGGGTCTTGGGCAGGTCGGGTACCAGTACCACGGCCTTCGGGCGGGCGATGGGGCCCAGCTTGGTGGCCACGTGGCCCCGGATCTCCTCGCCCAACTCGGGCGAGGCCTCGTGCGTGCCCCGGAGGATCACGTAGCCCACGATGGCCTGGCCGGTGGTGTCGTCGGTGGCCCCCACCACGGCCGCCTCGGCCACCGCCGGGTGGTCGACGAGGGCCGACTCCACCTCGGTGGTCGAGATGCGGTGGCCGGACACGTTCATCACGTCGTCGACCCGACCCAGCAGCCACAGGTAGCCGTCCTCGTCGAGCTTGGCCCCGTCACCCGCGAAGTAGCGGCCCTCGAACCGGGACCAGTACGTATCGGCGTACCGCTCGGGATCGCCCCAGATGCCCCGGAGCATGGACGGCCAGGGTCGGGTGATGGTCAGGTAGCCGCCGCCCTGGGCCACCGGGTTCCCGTCGTCGTCCACCAGTTCGGCGAACACCCCGGGGATGGTCTGGCACGCCGACCCCGGCTTGGTCGTGGTGACCCCGGGCATGGGAGAGATCATGTGCCCACCGGTCTCGGTCTGCCACCAGGTGTCCACGATGGGACACGACTCCCCGCCGATGTTGGCGTGGTACCACATCCAGGCCTCGGGGTTGATGGGCTCGCCCACCGTGCCCAGGACCCGCAGCGAGGACAGGTCGTGGGCCGACGGCTCGGCGGTTCCCCACTTCATGAACGTGCGGATGGCCGTGGGCGCCGTGTACAGCTGGGTCACGCCGTACCGCTCGACGATGTCCCACAGGCGGTCCCGGGGCCAGTCGGCCCGGTCGCCGGACCGGAACTCGGGTCGGGGGGTGTCCGGCGTGCCCTCGTACATGACCGACGTGCAGCCGTTGGCCAACGGTCCGTAGACGATGTAGCTGTGGCCGGTCACCCAGCCGATGTCGGCCGCACACCAGTAGACGTCGTCGTCGGGCCGCACGTCGAACACGTACCGGTGGGTGTAGGCCACCTGGGTGAGGTAGCCGCCGGTGGTGTGCATGATCCCCTTGGGCTTGGCCGTGGTACCCGACGTGTACAGCAGGTACAGGAGCTGTTCGGCGTCCATGGGCTCGGCGGGGCAGTCGGCCGACGCTCCGTCCATGAGGTCGTGCCACCAGAGGTCCCGGCCCCCGACCATGGTGACCTCGGTGTCGCAGCGGTTCACGACGACCACGTGCTCGACCGACGGGGCGCCGGCGTCCAGCGCGGCATCCACGTTGACCTTCAGCGCCGAGGGCTCGCCACGGCGGTAGCCGGCATCGGCGGTGATGACCAGGCGGGCCTCGGCGTCCTCGCAGCGGTCCACGATGGAGTCCGGGGAGAACCCGCCGAAGATGACGCTGTGGGCCACTCCGATCCGGGCACAGGCCAGCATGGCCACCGGCAGCTCGGGGATCATCGGCATGTAGACGGCCACCCGGTCGCCCCGCTCCAGTCCCAGGCCCTTGAGCACGTTGGCGAACCGACAGACCTCGTCGAGCAGTTCGGCGTACGTGATCTCCCGGGTGTCGCCGGGCTCGCCCTCCCAGAAGTAGGCGATGCGGTCCCCGAGTCCGGCCTCGACATGGCGGTCCAGGCAGTTGGTGGTCATGTTCAGCGTGCCGCCCAGGAACCACCTGGCGAACGGGAGGTCCCACTCCAGGGTGGTGTGGAAGTCCTCGTCCCAGTCGAGCAGGTCACGGGCCTGGCGGGCCCAGAAGGCCTCGAAGTCGGCCGCGGCCTCATCGTGGTGCGAGGCGTCCGACAGCAGGGCCGCCGCGGCGAACTCCCGCGAGGGAGGGAACGTCCGCTCCTCGACGTAGTAGTCCTCGATGGTGGGTTCACTCATGGACGTGGTCCCCGGTGGTCGTCGATCGGCGTGCGGGACCGGACCCTAGTCAGCGTCGCCGATCACGGCCGTTCCCACTCGAGCACGGTGAAGCCACCGAGGCCCGACGGGTCCACCAGTGCCTCGGACTCGGCGATCCTGCTACGGGCCTTCAGTGCCTCGACGTCGCCGAGGTGCGCCCGTTCCTCCCACAGTCGGCGCCCGGCCTCCACCAGGTCGTCGATCCCGTGGGCCTGCAGGAAGTCGGCCTGGCTGCAGGTCGTGGCACCCGGTGGCAACTGGTCGACGGCCACCTCGACGGTCACGTCCTGGCTGCCCGGGGCATCCACCGGCGCGCCCCCACGCCGGTGGTCGCGGTAGGTGCGGAGCCATTCGTCGACCGGGCGGGCGGCCATCTCCGCGGTGGTCGACGCGTAGTCGACCACCAGCACGCTCCCCCGCCCGACGAGTCGGCAGGCGGCCCCGGTCCATCGGCCGGCCTCGCCCTGGACCGGGATCCGGACGCCGGCCGGCACCCCGGGCAGCGGAACCGGCGGCTCGGCCGGGCCGCCGAGCACCTCGCTGAAGGTCCCGTCCGGCGCGGCATCCACCCGGACGTCCCGCCAGCCCGAGCCATCGGACTCCACCAGGCCGAAGGCCAGGTTGTCGAGCAGTTCGTTGGCGACGACCACGCCGGCCGCCACGGGACCCACGTCGTCCAGGCCGGCCGACGAGGCCAGGCCGTCTCCGGTGGGTTGGCCGGCCCGGAGCACCGGCGACCGCTCGACCATGACGTAGCGCCCCCCGACCAGGCAGGCCGGCTGGGCGGCGACCACGGCCCGGGCCAGGGTGCCGGTCCCGGCGGCCGCCTCGACCACGGTGAACCCGTCGGGCCGACCCAGGTCATCCCACCGTGCGTCCATCCACCGGGCCAGCACCGCGCCGAACAGGGGACCGACCTCCGGCGAGGTCAGGAAGTCGCCGCGTCGGCCGGCCGCTCCCCCCGAGGCGTAGAAGCCCCCGTCGGGGTCGTACAGGCAGGCCTCGACCCACTCGTCGAAGGGCATGGGGCCGTGGACCCCGATGGACCCGGCCAGACGGGCACCGAGACTGGTGTCCACGGCGACGGCCCGGTCAGCCCCCGAGGGCCAGCAGGCTCACGTCGGTGAAGCGGGCCACCAACTGGG
>CAYWBE010000090.1:0-6689 GCA_964456295.1 uncultured Candidatus Nemicrothrix sp. | reverse complement strand
TGGCCGTCCCACTGGTCGCCGTGCTGGTCCCGGTGGCCCGCATGCTGGGCACGGCGGCCACCTCCATGGAGGAGGGCACCATCCTGGTGGTGGCCTCCGGGATCCTGGATGGCCGGCTGCCCCACGCCGACGTGTCCTACCTTTCCGCCCCGGGCAGCATCTGGACCGTCGCCGGCGCCTTCTCGGTGTTCGGCGCCTCGGTGACCACCGAACGCCTGGTCGGCCTGGCCTACCGGCTCCTGCTGCTGTGGGGCGTCCACCGGCTGGCCCGCCGCTGGGGCCTGTCCACCGCGGCATGCGCCACCCTGGCCACGTGGGCCCTGCTGGCCCCGTTCGGCCTCATGGCCCACCCGTGGGTGACCGGCCTGGGCCTGCTGGCCGCCGGGACCGCCCTGGTACTGGACGGCGAGGACCGTCGCACCGCCGCGGTTGGTGCCGGCCTGTGCGGCCTGGCCGTGTTCCACCAGATCGTGCTGGCCCCCGCCGCGCTGTTGGTGGTCGTCCCGGCCTTCGTCACGGCCAACGACGAACGCCGGGCCCGCCTGGGCACCGGCCTGGTGGCCGGCCTCTTTCCGTTCCTGCTCCACCTGGTGCTGGTCGGTCCCCGGGCCATGGTCGACTCCATTTTGGTCGACCCGATGGTGCGGCTCCGGGCTGGCCGTCGCCCCTCCCTCCTGCCGGACGCCGGCGACAGCGGTGACCTCTTCGCCCATCTGGACGACCTGGTGCGGGGCCCTGAGCGGTTCCCGGCGCTGGACCGGTCGACCCAGACCATCGCTCTGTTCTGGCTACTGATGGCCGCCACCGCGGTGCTGCTGGTCGTGGCATGGCGTTGGCGGGGGTCGGGCCGGACCCGTCTGACGACCATGGCGGTGGTCGGCGCGGCGTTGGTGCCCATGGTGCTGCCACGAGCCAGCGCCAACCACCTCAAGTTCGTGGGGGCGTGGACGGTGGCCGTGTGCGTGGTGGCCATCTCCGCGTCGGTGGGGCGCCGGATGGGACACCGGCTGGGCCACGTGGCACCCCCGCTGGCCCTGGCCGCCGTGCTGGGCGGGCTGGCCGTGGTGGCCCCCCACCACATCGGCCGCTTCACGCTCGACGCCTTCACCGATGCTCCGATGAACGGCGCCACGGCCACCGTGGTCCATGACGGCCGGACCCTCCCGATCGGCCGGGGAGCCCATGCCGACGCGGTGGCCGACGAGATCGACCGGCTGGTGGACCTCGTCGACGCCCTGACCCGACCCGGCGACCGGATGTTCGTCGGACCGGCCGACCTGACCCGGACCAACTACTCCGACACCTTCCTCTACTTCCTGCTCCCCGACCTGGTCCCGGCCAGCCGCCACGTGGCGATGAACCCCGGGCTGACCGACCGGCCGGGCAGCGGACTGGCCGCCGCCCTGGCAACCGCCGACGTGCTGGTCCTCACCGACCGGTTCGACGGCTGGTCCGAACCCGATGCCTCGACCCGGCCCGGTGACCCGGCACCGGCTGCCGTGGTGGCCGACCGGTTCTGCGACGTCGGCGGGACAGCCACCTGGCGCGTGCTGACGCCCTGTCGGCCACTCGGCGATACCGACGACGGGCCGACCGGCGAAGCGGCAGGCGGATCATCAGGCGCCGACCCGGACGACCGGTAGCGTCGGCGACGCATGGCCGACGACGGGGCACGCCCCCGCTTCTCCTACATCCCGGGCCTCGACGGCATCCGGGGCATCTGGGTCGTCATCGGCCCGCTTCTGTACCACGCGGCCACCGACACGGTCACCGGCGGGATCCTGGGCATCGACCTGTTCTTCACCCTGTCCAGCTACCTGATCATCTCGATCGCCCTCAACGAGTTCGAGAAGACGGGCCGCATCGACCTGAAGGCCTACGCCGGCCGGCGGGCCCGCCGCCTCCTGCCTGCGCTGTTCGTGGCCCTCGGCCTGCTCACCATCTACCTGGTGCTGGTCGTCCCACCCGGCGAGTTCGCCCGCTGGACCGGGGCCATCTTCTCCACGCTCACCTACAGCGCCAACTGGTACGAGATCTTCTCCGACGTCTCGTACTTCGAGGACTTCCACCACTCGCCACTGCGCCACGTGTGGTCGTTCTCCATCGAGGAGCAGTTCTACATCTTCGCCCCGCTGTACCTGATCGCCGTGCTGGTCATGTTCAAGCGGCGGGCCTACACGGCGCTACTGGTCAGCATGGTGGTGGGCACCGTGGCCTCCGCCTGGTGGATGGGCCACCTCTACCCGGGTCACGGCGACCCGTCGCGGGTGTACTACGGCACCGACACCCGGGCCCATTCGTTGTTCGCCGGGATCATCCTGGCGGTGGCCGTCCGCATGTACGGGCCGGTGCGCAGCCGGGCCGGGCAGTTGGCGTGGGTGGCCAGTGCCTATGCGGCGACCTTCTTCTTCACCTGGGCCATCTTCGAGATCTCCGAACGGGACGCCTGGATGTTCGAACATGGCGGCTTCCTCATGGTGGCCGGCATCTCATGCCTGATGATCTACGGCGTGGCCCAACCCGGCGAGGCGCCCTGGCATCGGCGACTCCCGGCCTTCCTGTCGGCCGACGACGCCCCGTGGTCCGGGCGACTGGCCTGTGGCGCCCTGTACGCCGGGCTGTTCACCGCCGGATGGGCGGCGGTCAGCGTGATCCGGGACAACGCCCCATTCGACCACTGGCCCTACCTGCTGGGGGTGGGTATCGGCTGGTTCTGGTACGGGGTCGACCGGGCAACCGTCGGTCCGCTGCACTGGTTCCTGGAGTCCACGCTCATCCGCTGGGTGGGCAAGATCAGCTACGGCCTCTACCTGTACCACTGGCCCATCTACCTGCTGGTCACCCCCAGCCGGGCGGGCCGCCTGGTTCCCGGCGTGGACGTCATCGAGGGCAACAACCTGGTGTGGCTGCACCTGGCCCTCACCTTCGCGGTCGCCGCGGGCAGCTTCTACCTGGTCGAACAGCCGGTGATGAAGCGGCGCTTCCCGTTCGTGAACCGCCCCATGACGGCGGTCAGCGGTACGGCGGTCGGGGCCACCGCGGTGGTCCTGATCCTGGTGGGCCTGCTGTGGGTGAACACCCGCCCGGCCGAGGGCGGACCCTTCACCCCGACGGCCAGCCAGTGCACCCAGCAGGGCCTGCTGCCCCCACCGGACGACGACCAGCTCCGGGTGCTGGTGGTGGGCGACTCGGTGGCCGTCCAGATCGGCGAGGCCCTCTGCGGGTGGGCCGTGGACCATCCGGGTCGGATGGTGGTGCTCAACGAGGCCCATCTGGGTTGCGTGGTCGGACGCCACGGCCTCAAGCGCATCCCCGAGGGAGACGAGGGGCCGGTGGGCGAGCTCTGCTCGGCGTGGAACGAGCCCGTGCCCACCCACGTGATGCTGGACCCCGAGGTGGTGTCGTGGCCGTCGGCCGTGGCCGCCTTCCAGCCCGACGTGGTACTGGGCCACGTGACGGCATGGGACGTCACCGACCGCCTGGTCCCGTCACTGGGCGACGAGTGGGTATGGGTGGGCGTCGAGGCCTACGACGACTACATCTCGGCCGAGTACCGGCTGGGAAGCGAGGTGCTGGGGGCCGGGGGGGCACAGGTGTACTGGCTGGAGGGCGCCCACATCCGCCGGGAGATCCGCCCCCAGAACCACCCGGACCGCATCGATGGGCTGAACGACCTGGTGCGGGCAGCCACCGCGGACCTCGACTACGTGACCATGGTCCCCTACCGGGAGTTCACCGGCCTGAACGGCACGCCCCGGGAGCGGGAGATCCGCGACGACGGCGTGCACCTGTCGGTGGCCGGCATGGCCCAGGTGGCCGACTGGCTGGTGGACGAGGTGTTCTACGAGACCCGCGGGACCGTCACCGACTGACCCCCGCCGGGACCGGTCAGGACCGGTCAGGACCGGTCCGCTCCGCCCACCAGACGTCCAGGCGGGCCTCCAGTTCGGGCTGCTCGAGGTCTCCCTCCGAGCGCTTGACGGCCAGCAGGAAGGCCAGCGCCTCACCGATCTCGCGCCCCGGCCCGATGCCCAGGTGGTCCATCACCGCAGCCCCGTCCATGCCCGGCCGTTCGGCGTCGCGACGGGCCTCGTCGGCCAGTTCGGCGATGCGGAGCTCCAGGTCGTCCATGAGGGTCTGGATGCCGGCCGCCTTCACCTTGTTGCGGGTCGTGCAGTCGCACCTGATGAGGTGGTTCAACCGTCCCAGGAGCGGACCGGCGTCCCGGGCGTAGCGCCGCACCGCGGCGTCCGACCAGCCCTCGGCGTAGCCCTTGAACCGGCCTGACAGTCGGACCATCTCGCACACGTCGTCGACCACCTGGTCCGGGTAGCCCATGGCCGTAAGGCGCCGGCGGGCCATGCGCGCCCCCACCACCTCGTGGTGGCGGAAGGTCACCCCGCCGTGCTCGAAGCTGCGGGTCCGCGGCTTGGCAATGTCGTGGAACAGGGCGGCCAGGCGCACGGTCAGCTCGGGTTCGGTCTTGGCCACCACGGCGATGGTGTGGCTGAGGACGTCCTTGTGCCGGTGGATGGGGTCCTGCTCCATGCGCAGGGCCGGCAGTTCGGGAACCAGGTGGTCCATCTCGCCGGAGTCCACCGAGGCCCACAGGCCGGGCACGCAGTCGGGCTCCAGCAGGATGACGCTGAGGCGCTCGCCGGCTGCCCGGTCCACCTGCGGCTCGTCGCCGGGCGCGTCGGTCCGGGGTGCCGTCTCGGTCATGGGGTCAGTCTACGGAAGGCCGGTTGCCGGCCCCGGGGGGGGTCGGGCCCGGGTAGCGCCGTCAGGCGACCGGGCAGTCCTCGATGTCCAGGCTGAGCATGCGGGCCGCGTTGCCCCGCACGATCTTCCACACCACGTCGGCCGGGAGGTGGCCCATCATGTCGGTGGCCACCTGCTTGGTGTGGGGCCACGTGGTGTCGGTGTGGGGGTAGTCGGTCTCGAAGGTGATGTTGTCCACCCCGACCTCCTCGAGGGACCGCAGCCCGTGGTTGTCCCGGAAGAAGCAGCCGTAGATCTGCCGGTAGTAGTAGGTCGACGGCGGCTCGGGGATGATGTCGGCCACGCCGCCCCACGCCCGGTGCTCCTTCCAGACGTCGTCGGCCCGCTCCAGGATGTAGGGGATCCAGCCGATCTGGCCCTCGCTGTAGGCCAGCTTCAACTCGGGGAACCGCACCAGCACGCCGGAGAACAGGAAGTCGCTCATCGAGGCGATGGCGTTGTTGAAGCTCAGCGAGGCGGCCACGGCCGGCGGAGCGTCCGGCGAGGCGGCCGGCATCTTGGACGACGAGCCGATGTGCATGTTGACCGTGGTCTGGGTGTCCTGGCAGGCGGCGAAGAACGGATCCCAGTAGCCGGTGTGGATGGACGGTAGGCCCAGGTTGGGGGCGATCTCCGAGAAGCAGACGGCGTGGCAGCCCCGCTCGGCGTTGCGTCGCACCTCGGCTGCGGCCAGCTCGGCGTCCCACAGCGGGATGATGATGAGCGGGATGAGGGCGCCGTCGGAGTCACCGCACCACTCCTCGATCATGTAGTCGTTGTAGGCCCGCACGCAGGCCAGGCCCAGGTCGTGGTCGGACGCCTCGTAGAAGGTCTGGCCGCAGAACCGGGGCAGGGTGGGGAACGACAGCGAGGCCTCCACGTGGTTGGCCATCATGTCCTCGACCCGGGCCTTGGGGTCGTAGCAGCCGGGCCGCATCTCGTCGTAGGTGATGGGCGACATGGTCATCTCGTCCCGGTCGAAGCCCACGGCGGCCACGTGGCGCTTGTTGGGGTGCACCAGGTCCTCGTAGAACCAGATGTCGCACCACGGGGCATCGGGGACGTCCAACTCGTACTCGTACATCTTCGCCCCGCCGACCCACTTCATCTCGCCCAGGCGGCGGCGCTCGACGCGGGGGCCCCGGTCGCGGTACTTCGCCGGCAGCCAGGTCTGCCACAGGTGGGCCGGCTCCACGATGTGGTCGTCGACGCTGATGATCGGGGGGATCTCGGTGGGCACGTTGCTTCCGGTTCTCTCAGGCGGGTTTCTCGGACTGGTCTCTCGGGTGGATCAGACCGCTGGTCGTGCGTTTCTGACGGTCCGTCAGATTCTAGACCCTCCGACGGGCTGGTTCCCCACGGGGCCCCGTCGGGGCACCAGCCGCCGACGGCTACCGTCGCCGTATGGACCAGGAGGAACGAGCCGCCACCTACGGACTGGACGGCCACGTGGCCACCATCACCTACCACCGGCCCGAGGCGGCCAACACGGTCAACGGCGCCATGCGCCGTGACCTGAACGCCGCCTGGGACCGGTTCATGGCCGACGAGGAGGCCTGGGTGGCCATCCTGACCGGGGCCGGCGACCGCCACTTCTGCGGGGGCGCCGACCTACGGGACCCCGAGAACTCCACTGGCGACTTCGCCGGCACCTTCTGGGAGGTTCCGACCGTCAACTCGTTCGAGTCGGGCCTCGAGGTGTTCAAGCCCACCATCGCCGCGGTCAACGGGGCGTGCGTGGGCTACGGGCTGACCGCCGTGGTGTCGTGCGACTTCGTGGTGGCGTCGGACCGGGCCACCTTCTCGTGGCCCGAGGTCACCATCGGCATCCCGACCATCGTGGGCGCCATCCGCCTGCCCCGGAAGGTGGCGTGGGCCGACGCCATGGAACTGCTCCTCACCGGCGAGGCCATCGACGCCCAGCGGGC
>CAYWBE010000089.1:0-6730 GCA_964456295.1 uncultured Candidatus Nemicrothrix sp. | reverse complement strand
GTGTTGATCCCGTTGGCGAACGAATGGAGGCCGTCGGAGTTGAAGCCGGTGTTCCACTGGAAGGCGATCTCGACCTCCTGGCCCTCCTCGGTCCCCTCGATGTAGCCCACCTCGGCGAACAACGACTCCTTGGAGGCGTTCACGTGGGCCACGAAGTCCCGGATCCCGCCCTCGTACCGGTAGTCCACCTCGTCGTGGTTCTCGTCCGATCGTTCGTCCCGGAGGCGAATCCTGAGCCCCCGGTTCAGGAAGGCCATCATCTGGAACCGCTCGGACAGGGTCTGGAAGCGGAACCGGGTCTCGTCGAAGATCGATCCATCGGGCCAGAAGCGCACCGTGGTCCCGGTCCGGCCCTCGGGAGCCTCGCCGGTCACCGCCAGGCGGGTCTCCAGGCGGCCACCGTCCACGAAGTCCATGTAGTGACGACTGCCGTCCCGATCGATCTCGACCTCGACCCGGCTGGACAGCGCGTTGACCACCGAGATCCCGACACCGTGCAGGCCACCGGACACCTTGTAGCCCTCCCCGCCGAACTTCCCGCCCGCGTGGAGCACGGTGAGCACCACCTCGGCCGCCGTGAGGTCCTCGTACTGATGGTGGACCCCCACGGGGATGCCCCGTCCGTCATCGGTCACCTGGCACGAGCCGTCGTCGCACAGCGTGACCTCGATGGTCGCGCAGTGGCCGGCCATGGCCTCGTCCACCGAGTTGTCCACGACCTCCCACACCAGGTGGTGGAGGCCCGTCGGACCAGTGGATCCGATGTACATCCCCGGTCGCTTCCGGACGGCTTCGAGGCCCTCCAGGACGGTGATATCGGCTGCGCCGTAGGACCTCTCGGCGGTCGTCATGGCTGCCGCTCCCCGGTGGTCGTCGGATTGGGGGGGCAGGGTGCCGTGAAACGGGCTAGAGCGGTATAAAACCGCAGGTCAGAACACTTGTTCACGGTCCTGTCAGACTACCAGCCAGAGGCCCCGGGACCACGGATCCGGACCCCTCCCGACAGGGCCTCCAGCGGTCGGTCAGGGGCCCGCCCGCGGCTCGATCCGAACCCGTACCGAGGTGATCCTCCCCGGTCCGACGAGGTCGTCGATCCGCTCCAGCAACTGAGCCTCCAGCCATGCCACCTGACTCGCCCAGGCCGGATCATTGACGGCCACCAGCAGTTCGGAACCGCGCACCGCGACGGCCTCGATCCGCTCGGCCAACCGCGGTCCCACGATCTCCGACCACTGGTCGATGATCGTCGTGATGTCGTCGATCCGTGGTGCTCCCATGCCCTCGAGGAGCCGTTCGAGGCTGCGCCGGAGCGGTACCGGTCCCCGATCAGGTGTCATGGTCGGTTCGTCGACATCGACACCACGTCATCGAGATGGAGGACCGCTCCGGCCTCGACCCCCTCGGGAACGGCTCCCGCCGAGGTCACCACGGCCTGTGTGGACGGCAACAGGCCCACCAGGGCGGCACACCGCTGGGCATCCAGTTCGGAGAACACATCGTCGAGCAGGACCACCGGTTCGGTTCCCGTCCGGGCGGTCACCAGACGATGTCCGGCCAACCGGAGGGCCAGGACGATGGAGCGTTTCTCCCCCTGCGAGGCATGGGTCCGGGCCGGCATGTCGTCCAACGAGAACAGGATCTCGTCACGATGGGGCCCCACGGTGGTGACCCCTCTCCTCAGGTCGTCACCACGGGCCGCGGCCAGCCCGGCGGCCAGGCCCACTGACGACCACTCGTCCACCACCTGCATCGTCATTCGACTCCGGCCTCCGGTGAGGGCATCCACCAGGCCCTCCACCTCGGGGCCGAGGACGGTCAACGTCTCCTGCCGTAGCAGGGCGAGACGTTCCCCCACGTCGGTCAACTGGGCGTCCCAGACGTTCAACGTGGCCTCCACGTCGGGTGTGGATCGTCCCCTCGCCTGCTTCAGCAGGGCGTTTCGCTGTCGGAGGATCCTCTCCAGGTCGCTGCGGAGTGCGTGGTGCCCCGGATGCAGGTCGACCAGCAGGTCGTCGATCCAGTCCCGCCGTTGTCCGGGTCCTCCCTTGACCAGTTCAAGGTCGTCCGGTCCGAACACCGTCGTCCGGAAGTGTCCCAGGAGGTCCCGGAGACGGGTCACCTTCTGTCGATTGACCTGGATCCGGTTCCTGCCGGACGCCACCAGCTCGGCTTCCAGGAGGGTCGTCCGACCCCCGGTAGCGACCTCGGCCCTGATCACGGCCCGATTCGCTCCCCGTCGTACCAGGGCCTCGGTCGGTGCTCCCCGGAAGGAGGATCCCCGGGCCAGCCAGGCGAGGGCCTCCACCAGGTTGGTCTTGCCCCGACCGTTGGCCCCGACGACCACGGTCACTCCGGGATCCAACGACAGGTCGATCGTCGGATGGTTCCGGAAGTCGGTCAACCAGAGATGTTCGACGGTCATGGGCCTGGATTCGATTCCCGGGACCTCGTGGTCCGGATGACCACCGGTGCCGGCCCGGTCAGGTCACCCGGACGGGCATCAACAGGTACAGGAACTGCTCGTCCCCGATCGACCGGAGCACCGCGGGCTTGCTGGCTTCGCTGGTCTCCAACCGGACCTCATCACCCGGACTGACCTCGAGGCCATCGAGGAGGAACTGGGGATTGAACGCCACGGTCAGATCCGTTCCCTCATAGGTGGCATCGAGGGATTCGTGGGCCTGACCGACGTCCTGGGTGATGGCCACCAACTCCAGCCCATCGGCCGACATCGAGAGTCGGACCGGTGTGGACTCCTGGGCGAGGATCCGAACCCTGCGGACCGCCTCCTGGAGGGCGGCACGATCCACCACCAACGCATTCGGATGGTCGTCGGGGATCAGGCCCCGGTAATTGGGGAATTCTCCCTCGATCAGACGGGTCATGACCTGCACGTCATCGATCTCGAAGGCGGCATCCCTCTCACCCAGCCGGATGGTGAGGTTCTCGGCATCTCCGAGGATCTTTCCGACCATGTCCAACGCCCGCGATGGCACGAGGACGGTCTGGTCCCGCCCGAGTACCGCCGTTCCCGGAAGGTCACGGACCGCCAGGCGATAGGAATCCGTGGCCACGAAGCGAAGGCCATCGGCCTCGGCTGCCATGAGTACGCCGGTGAGGATCTGTCGTGCGTCATCGAGGCTGGCTGCCTTGATGACCTGGTCCAACGCATCGGCCACGGTGCCCGCATCGAGGGTCACCGATTCACCGTCCGGATCGTCGAACTTCGGATACTCCTCCGACGACATCACCCTGAGGCTGAAGTTCGATCGCCCGGACACCACGCTGGCTCCGTCATCGTCGACGGTGAACTCGACCTGACCACTGTCCAGGGCCCTGACGATCTCGGCTCCCAGCTGGGCGGACAGCACGACCGACCCATCCTGTTCACCTCCCACCTCGACGGTGACCCGAACCACCAGGTCCATGTCACTTCCCACAACCGTCAACCGGTTTCCCCTGAGATCCAGATACAACCCGGAGAGGACCTGGAGCGTTCCCCCACGCCCGGCAACGGCTCGCCGTGCAATGGAGAACGCCCGGTCCAGGACGTCACGTTCACAACGGAACTTCACAGGCTGGTCGCTTTCACCATGTCGTTCTTCTCATCGGGTCGTAGCAGTAGTAGGTGCTGTGGATTGTGGAGTATCACCCATCATCGCAGGTCAACGGGATGATGGTCCGGGGGTGGTCGTCCACCGATCTCCACAGTGTGTCATCGCTCGAGGACATGGCCTGGGGACCAGTGTGGGGTGATCCACTACCGGTTCACAGGAAGACCCCGGGTTGTCAACCGGGTGGTCCACAGGAATCAGCTGTTGGAGCGGATGACGGAGGTCAGTGCCGAAACCTGGTCGTAGATCTCCCGGCGTTCAGCCATGAGCCTGGTGATCTTGTCGACCGCGTGGATGACGGTGGTGTGGTCCCGCCCTCCGAACTCGCGGCCGATGGCCGGATAGCTCAGGTCGGTGAGTTCACGGAAGACGTACATCGAGACCTGGCGGGCGGTGACCAGGGGACGACGCCGACTGGCACCGATCAGGTCCGCCCTGCTGAAGCCGTAGATCTCTGACGTCCGGTCCAGGATCAGATCAGGTGTGATGATCAGCGGCGCGTTACTCGTGATGAGGTCGGCGAGGACGGTCATGGCGAGTTCGGAGGTGCAGGTCTCCTGGTTGAGGCTGCAGTAGGCGGTGATCCTGGTCAGGGCACCCTCGATCTCCCGGATGTTCTCGGTGATGTTCTCAGCGATGAAGAACAGCACGTCATCGGGGATCTCGACGTCGCTCGTGCTCTGTTCGGACTTCTTGCGGAGGATGGCCAGGCGGGTTTCCACGTCCGGGGGTTGGATGTGGGTGACCAGCCCCATCTTGAAACGACTCCGTAGGCGGTCCTCCAGGGTGGAGATGTCATCGGGTGGCCGGTCGCTGGTCAGGACGATCTGGCCGCCGTCCTGCTGGATGGAGTTGAAGGTGTGGAAGAACTCCTCCTGGAGGCCCTCCTTGCCCTCCATGAACTGGATGTCGTCCACGAGGAGTACGTCGTTGCGGCGGTGGAAGTCCTTGAACTCGGCCAACTTCTTGTTCCGGATCGCCTCGACGAAGCGGTTCATGAACGTCTCACTGGAGACGTAGCGCACCTGCTTGGTCGGGTAGTGGGCCAGGACGTAGTTTCCGACGGCCTGGAGGAGGTGGGTCTTGCCCAGGCCGGCTTCGGCGTAGATGAACAGCGGGTTGTAGGACTGGCCCGGCTTCTCGGCGACGGCCTGTGCTGCCGCATGGGCGAAGCGGTTCGATGATCCGATGACGAAGTCCTCGAAGGTCAATCGGCCGGTGAACGACGGTCCGCCGTTGTCCATCGTGGTCGGTAGTCCGAGGGAAGGCGCCACGGCGGGAGAGGCTGTCGCCGTGGCACCCGGTCGTTGGTTCGTGATCTCCGGGTAGTGCCCCGGGGGCACCGTCTGAACTGACGACGGGATTGACAGGGGATCGATCACCAGGTCGTCCGGATCGTCCACCTCGTCCTGGCGGACCACGATGTTGAGGGTGAGCTGGTCGTCGCTGACCTCCGACACCGTCGTATGGACCAGTTCGTGGTACCGACCCTCGATCCGATCCAGGGTGACGACGCTGGGCACCGAGACGGTCAGGGTCTCGTCGTCGGCCGATACCGGTTGGGCCGCACTGAACGTCATCTGCCAGACGACGTCGGAGACCTTGGACTGGATGGCTGCGGCACAGGCCTCCCAGAGCACTGTCGCGTTCGCCATGGTCGTCTCCGATCGTGTTGTCCACAGATGTGGAATCTGCTGTGGAAAGGTCGTTGGAGAACGGAAAACGGCCGGTGGAGGCCCACTCCGCCCTCGCTGTGGGCGAGGCAAGGTAGCAGCCTGTGGATGACGCCGCGCAAGGGCTGATTGGGCGCCGCGTCGCGCCTGTTCAGTTCCCGTTTCGCGGACGATGGCCCTGATCGGTCCCTCGGGAGGAGGCCCGGCCGGCGCTGCCGAATGGGGGCGAAACGGCCCGATGGGATCCTGTGGATCCTGTGGACAACCCTGTCGAGGGGTGTTCCGGCGGGTCCGACAAGGTCGTCACGGTTGGCGCATCCCCTCATCGGCCCGTAGCCTGTTGCTTGGACATACGACCGGTTCGGGGTTCGCCCTGATCCATCGGTCCGGTGTCCGATCGACAGCCGAGTCGATCCCATCGTTCTCGACGGCATTCGGGCGCTCCCCTTCCTGACGACGCCCATTGATGCCAGCAGGAGACCTTTCATGAAGCGTACGTACCAGCCCAACACCCGGCGTCGAGCCAGGAAGCACGGTTTCCGGAAGCGGATGCAAACCCGCGCCGGCCGGGCCATCATCGCGGCGCGCCGCCAGAAGGGCCGCGCTCGTCTGTCGGCTTGATCGGCAGACTGCGTCGACGGGACGACTTCCGCCGCCTCCGACGTGATGGACGCACGGTGCGCCGTGGTCCGTTGCGGGTCGGCTTTCGGGCCATGGAGGAGGGGACGGATGGTCCGGTCTCGAGGGTGGCCTACGCCATCCCCCGGATCGTCGGACCAGCCGTCGTCCGGAACCGGATCCGCCGTCGTCTCCGGGCGATCGTGGTCGACCTCGATCGGCGCCCCCAGGGGGTGCCGGCGGGTGACTACCTGATCCGGGTGTCCCCCGGTGCCGCTGGTTCGTCCCATGACGAGCTGCGACGGGACCTGACGGGCGCCATCGACGCAATGACTGACGGTTGATCCTCCTGATGACAGCATCCATCTGATGAAAACCCCTTCTGACCTCGGTGTTCTCACGCGAATTCTGCGTTCTACGGTTCGTGGATACCAGCGCGTCGCCGATGGGCGCCCAACACCCTGCCGGTTCGTGCCGACGTGTTCGGAGTACGCGCTGGATGCGCTCGATCGGCACGGTTCCATCCGAGGGGTCGCTCTGACCATTGGACGACTGTGCCGGTGTCACCCCTGGGGGGGCCATGGTTGGGATCCCGTCCCCGGCTCGCCTGAACTCCCCCATTCGCTCCCCGGCTCCCGAGGATCCACATGTTCGACCTGATCGCCGCCGTCCTGTCCTGGTTCTATGGACTGGTGCCCAGCTTCGGCCTGGCCATCGTCATGTTGACGCTGGTCGTCATGGTCGTGGTCACGCCGCTGACCCTCAAGGGCACGCGGTCGATGATCAAGATGCAGCACCTCCAGCCGGAGATGAAGAAGATCCAGA
>CAYWBE010000088.1:0-6743 GCA_964456295.1 uncultured Candidatus Nemicrothrix sp. | reverse complement strand
TGTAGACGTAGTCCTCCTCGTCACTCCAACCGAGCTTGTATCGGCTGAGGTCGAGGCCCAGGTCGGGGGGGTCCTGGGGGGGGGTTCATTGTGCGGGGGGGGGGGGGGGTGCCGGGGGGTCCTGGGGGGCTGGATCGGGATTTCTCCTACGTAGATAGTAACAATCCCCCGGCCGACCCGTGCCTCACCGGTGGTCCCACAGATGGCCTCAGCGCTGGCCTCACCGCTGGCCTCACAGATACAGGCGGCGCTGGCGATCCAACCATCCGAGCAGGATGGCGATGGCCCGTGGATCGTGCCGCAGGTGGTGGCCCGCTCCGGCGATGATCCGCAGGTCGGCCGCCCCGTGGGCCCCCGCCACCACCCGGGCATCCAGGGAGGGGACGATGTCGTCATCACTGCCGTGCACCAGCAGGAGTTCCCGCGGGGCCAGGGACGACACCGACCGTTCGGCCGACAGGTCCTTCAACGCCGCTGACCACCGACCGAAGTCCTCCGGAGATTCCGACATGTCCACCAGGCCGGCATCCCGGGCGTGCAGGAGCAGTCGCCGCGGATTGGCCGCCCAGTCCGACCAGTCAGCCGGCGCGGCCAACGCACCCACGCCGCTGATTCCGTCATCGATGGCCGCCGCACAGATGCCCAGTGCCGCCCCACTGCCGAAGCCGACGACCCACACCCGGTCCACGCCGTCCTGGTTCCGCAGGTCGGCGGCCGCGGCGGCCACATCGTCCCGCCATCCATCCAGGCTGAAGTCGCCCTCGGAGCCCGGCATGCCCCGTAGGTACGGGACCATGGCCACCCAACCCATCTCGGTGGCGATCCGGAACGCCAACTCGGGGAAGGTGGCCACCGAGTTGGCGCCGCCATCGGCCCCGCTGGGGAAGCCGTGGCAGATCACCACGCCGGGGGCCCCTCCACCGGACCGGCCCGGGCCCACACCCGGTGGGCGGGCCAGATGGGCGGCCAGGGTCAGGCCCCCGGAGCGGAACCGGTGGTTCTCGAACCCATCGGCGACGACGGACGTCACCTCACCGGCGGTCGTCATGCCGTTCAGCCCGGTCCTTCAGTCCAGCCGGCGGAGTGTGTCGCGGAACTCCCGGCCACGCTGCACGTACACCTCGGCGTTGACCATGTTGGCATCCGCGGGCACCACGCCCTCGCGCACGGTGGCCGGCACCCCGAGGGCCATCGAGAGGGGCGGCACGACCTGGCCGTTCCGGACCATGGCGTTGGCCCCCACGATGGATCCCCGACCGATCACCGCCTCGTGCAGGACCACCGCACCCACCCCGACCAGGGCCCGGTCCTCGATGGTGCAGCCCTCCAGGTGGCAGAGGTGCCCCAGGGTGACGTCCTCACCCACGATGGTCGGCAGGTGGCTGGTGCAGTGCAGCACCGCGTTGTCCTGCACCGAGGTCCGCGCGCCGATGCGGATCAGGTTGTCGTCGGCCCTGATCACCGCATGGGGCCACACGCTGGCCCCGGGTCCCAGCTCGACGCTGCCGATCACCGCGGCCAGCGGGTGGACGTAGGCCGTCGGGTCGATCTGGGGGACCCGGTCCCCCAGGGCGTAGACGGCCATCAGCCGTGCGCCCGGTACTGCCCGTACTTCCCGCCGAGGAAGACCAGCGGCGACCCCTCGTCGACGTGGGACACCGCCACGACCCGGCCCATCACGAACCAGTGGTCGCCGGCATCGACCACCTCGTGCACCGTGCAGTCGATGGATGCCAGGCACGACGGGATGGCCGGTGATCCGGTGACCTCGGCCGGCTGCCAGCCGGTCCCCTCCCACGGGTCGCCGTCCTTGCGGAAGAAGCCGTTGGACAGGTCAGCCTGGGCATCGGACAACACGTTCACGCAGAAGCCGTCCGACGACGACATCCGACCCCACGTGTAGGACTCCTTGCCCGGTAGGAAGCCGACCAGCGGTGGGTCCATCGACACCGACACGAACGAGCCGATCACCATGGCCAGCGGCTCGTCGCCGTCCATGGCCGTCACCAGGGTCACCCCGGTGGGATAGCGCCCCAGCACCTTCCGATACAGGTCGCCGTCGATCTCGCCGGCTCCTCGGTCCTCAGCCACCTGCTTTTCCTCCGTCGTCGTCCGCCCATGGTGGCGGGTCGGAGTCAGAAACTAGCGGGAGGTACCCACCGGCAGCGTGTCGTCCGCCGGGAACCCGTCCTGCGGGAGCCCCCCCGGAACCAGGGAGATGGTCAGGCCCTCGGCAGCCGCCGACACCCGGTCGACGGCCAGGCCCTCGGCACGCGACCGGGCCGCGTCCAGGAGCCGGTCCACCTGGTCGTCGTCGTGGGCCGGATCGTGGTGGAAGAGCACCAGTTCACCGACCCCGGCCCGGTGGGCGACCTCCAACGCATAGTCGACCGTGCAGTGGCCCCAGTGGGGGCGCTCGGCGAACTCCTCGGGGGTGAACTGGGCGTCGTGGATCAACAGGTCCACTCCGGTCGCAAGGGCCAGTACCTGCTCGTCGACGCCGGTCGGATCGTCAACGGGCTGCTGGTGGTCGCTGATGTAGGCCACGCTGCAGCCGTTCCACTCCACCCGGTAGCCGTACGTCCGCCCCACGTGGGGCACCTCCAGGGCGGTCACCCGTGCCGGGCCGACGTCGAAGCCACCCTCGGGGGTGTCGTTCAGGGCCACCCGGCCGGCCAGTTCCCGATAGCAGATGGGGAAGAATGGAGGGGTCATGAACACGTCGAAGGACTCCTCGAGCGTTCTGTCCTCGTCACCCGGTCCGTGGACGTCCAGATGGGTGTCGTCGCAGTGCAGGGGGGCGAAGAACGGGAGGCCCTGGACGTGGTCCCAGTGGAGGTGGCTCACCAGGGCGGTGGCCCGGAAGGGGCCGGACCCGCACCGCTCGTCCACGCCGTAGAAGCGGAGGCCGGTCCCCAGGTCGAAGATGATCGGATCGCCGCCCGGACCCTCGAGCACCACGCACGAGGTGTTCCCCCCGTAGCGCCGATTGTCGTCGGACGGGCACGGGGTGGAACCCCGGACCCCGTAGAACGTGACGTCGAGTGACTCCCCCATCGCTGACCAAGGGTAGGGACGCCCTCCGAACCGGTGGGGAGGATGTGACGCATCTCTCAGCAGGATCGGTGTGACCCATCTCTCACCCGTTCCGCGAGATGTTCCCGGTCGCCCCCCGGTCGACCCCCGGTCGATCCCCGGTCGATCCCCGGTCGATCCCTCGACACCCATCGGATTCGGCATGGCATCGGGGCGGGCGCGAGACTCGCCCGATGACCACCGCCACCACTGCCCCGCTTCCCGACGGCGGGGCTCCCGACGGCGGGGTTCCCGACGGTCTGGTGGCCGTGGTCAAGGCGGACTGCCCGGCCTGTGCGCTGGTCCGGCCGGTACTGGCCGACCTCGCCGAACGGGGCGACCTGACCGTCTACACCCAGGACGATCCGACCTTCCCGGCGGAGGCCGACTGGGTGGTCGACGACACCGACCTGGCCACCAGTTGGCACCTGGGCCTCGACGCCGTCCCCACCCTCCTGCGGATCGAGGACGGGGTCGAGACGGCCCGCACCACCGGATGGGACCGCGACCGCTGGGAGGAGTTCACCGGACTGGACGACCTCGGCCCGGGACTACCCCCGTTCAAGCCCGGTTGAGGATCGTTGACGGTCGACCCCGGGCGGGTCGACGAACTCCGGGCCCGGTTCTCGGGTTCCGGCCTGGCCTCCCGCCGGGTCGAGGTCGGGACAGCCGAGGACGAGGCCGAGGCCATGTTCGACCGCGGGTGGACCGACGGCCTCCCCGTCGTGGCGCCCACCGAGGCCCGGGTGGCCCGGATGCTGGAGGGCACGACCCGCTCGCCCGGCGACGTGGTGGCCGTCGTGCCGCCGGCCCTCGTGGAGTGCACGGTGGAGAAGGTGGCCGTGAACGCGGTGATGGCCGGCTGCCGACCCGAGTACCTCCCGGTTGTGCTGGCCGCCCTGGAGGCCGTATGCACCGACGAGTTCAACATGCACGGCGTCCTGGCCACCACGATGGGCGTCGGCCCGGTGCTGGTCGTCAACGGACCCATCACCCGTCGGATCGGCATGAACGCCGGGATCAACGTGCTGGGCCAGGGCAACCGGGCCAACCTCACCATCGGCCGGGCCGTCCAACTGGTGGTCCGCAACGTGGGCGGCGGTCGACCCGGCGGCATCGACCGGGCCACCCACGGGAGCCCGGCCAAGTTGTCGTTCTGCTTCGCCGAGGACGAGGCAGGTTCGCCATGGACCTCGCTGGCCGTCGAGCGCGGGTTCGCCCCGGATGCCGATGTGGTGACCGCCTTCTGCGGTGAGGCCCCACGGATCCTGATGGACCAGCAGAGCCGATCGGCCGACTCGCTGGTTCGGTCCATCGCCGAGGGACTGGCCTCGGCGGTCTCCACCCGCGTGGTGGCTGGCATGGACGGGATGCTGGTGATCGCTCCCGAGCACATGGCCCGGTTCCGGGATGCCGGCTGGGACCGGCTCCGCTTCATGGACGAACTGGGCGCCCACCTGATGGTCGAGACGGACGGCATCATCGCCGGGGCCGGCGGCATCGAGGAGGGCCTGCCCGAGGCCATGGCCGGCCTGGCCCTGCCCAAGTTCCGACCCGGTGGCCTGCTGGTGGTACATGCCGGTGGACCGGCCGGGCTGTTCTCGGCCATCGTGGGGGGCTGGTTGAACGGCCCCATGGGCAGCGACCCGACGAGCAGGGAGATCACCCCGTGAACGAGACCCGACCCACCGCACCGACGGTCCTTCTGGACCCCACATCGGAGGCCACCGTGTCGGACCGGTCCCTCGTCGAACGGCCGGAGTCGCTGGACGGGCTCACCGTGGGCCTACTGGACATCAACAAGCCCCGGGGCGACGTGTTCCTGGACCGCCTGGAGGAACACCTCGGCCGACGGGGTGCCACCGTCCGACGGTTCGCCAAGCCCACCTTCACCAAGCCGGCGCCGATCGACCTGCGACAGGAGATCGCCAGCCAGTGCGACGCGGTGATCGAGGCGCTCGCCGATTGAGGATCCTGTACGACGTGCAGTGTGCACGACATCGACGATCTCGAGCGACGGGGCCTGCCGGGGGTGGTGATCGCCTCCGACCCGTTCCGGGAGGCCGCGGCGACGCAGTCGGCGGCCCTCGGCCTGGACGTGGCCACCGTGTTCACCCCACACCCGATCCAGGATCGGAACGACGGGGAGATGCATGCCATGGCCGACGACCTGGTCGACGCCGTGATGGCCGCCATCACCCGCCCCTGATCCGCCCCTGTCGACTGCTCACGGCAGGCGCCAGCTCCTCCCGTCGCTGACGACCAGCCCATCGGCCACCAGGCCCCCTGCCACCCGGCCGGCCCGGGCCGGATCATCCGGCCAGCCCATCGCCTCGGCCAACCGGTCCCCGCTCACCGGTCCGCCGGCCAGCGCAGCCACCAACCGACCCCGCCCCTGACGATCCGACCCTTCGAAGCGGGCCTGGCCACCGGCCACGCCGGCCGACCCGACCGCCGGGTCGTCCCCCCTCCCCCGCCAGGCACACCCGCTCCGGATCGGACAGTCCGGGCAGGCCGGATTCCGTGCCCGGCAGACGGTGGCCCCGAGGTCCAGCATGGTCTGGTTCCAGATCCATCCCGAACCGGTCGGCACCGAGGCATCAGCCATGGCCTGCCCCTCGGCCGGCCGGAGCCTCCGACCTGACCATCGGGCCAGCACCCGGGCCACATTCGTGTCGACGATCCCCACATCGGCCTCGTCCGCGAAGGCCAGCACGGCCCGGGCCGTGTACGGGCCCACCCCGGGCAGTTCCAGCAGTTCGTCGAGCGTGCCCGGCACCACCCCTCCATGTCGCTCGACGACCGCGGTGGCCGCACCGTGCAGGTACACGGCCCGGCGGTTGTAGCCCAGCCCCGACCACTCGGCGACCACCTCGCCGACCGTGGCCCGGGCGCAGGCCACCGGGTCGGGGAACCGCTCCAGGAACCGTGGCCACCGGTCCACCACCCTGGGCACCTGGGTCTGCTGGAGCATCACCTCCGACACCAGGATCGACCACCGGTCGCGGACCGCCCGCCACGGCAGGTCCCGGAGTCGCGGCCCGCCCCAGGCCAGTACCCGCTCAGCGTCGTTGCCCGGCAACCCGGCCGACACACCGGCCGACGAGCTGGCCGATTCGGACCGCTGATCCTCGGCGGCGTCCACCGCACCGACGGTAGCCCGTACCCGGTCCGGGGGATCCGGGTTCACGGCACGGCGCGCTAGCGTCAGCGCCCGTGGCGAACGCACCTGACCTCTCGATCGAACTGCACCCCGTCGGCGGTGAGCCCCGCCAGTTGTCGCACTTGCTGACCACCTTCCCGATGGCCGCTGTGGTGGTCGATCCGTACACCCACGAGAGCTCGTGGCTGCTGGACACCGCCCGCCGCGTCCTCACCGTCTTCCGTGGTGCCGACGTACGGGTGGCCTTCGTGGCTGCCGGCACCGACACCGACGGTGCGGCCAGCTTCCTGGGGCCGCTGGCCGACGAGATCCTCACCCTGGCCGACCCGGACCGGGCGCTCGTCCGATCGATGGGCCTGACCAGCCTTCCGGCCTTCGTGGCCATCCGCCAGGACGGCTCGGTCATCGGAACCGCTGAGGGGTGGGACCCCGAAGGTTGGCGAACCGCGGCGGCCGACCTGGCCGACATGACCCGGTGGTCGCGCCCCGAGATCCCGAGCATCGG
>CAYWBE010000087.1:0-7036 GCA_964456295.1 uncultured Candidatus Nemicrothrix sp. | reverse complement strand
CGGGCGTGCGCGTACTGCACGTAGAAGACGGGGTTCTCGTTGACCTGGCTGGCCACCAGATCCAGGTCGAAGGTCTGGGGCGAGTCGACCGACAGGAGCAGGTAGGTGAAGCGGGCCGCGTCGGCGCCCACCTCGTCGACCACCTCGGCCAGCTCCACCATCTCGCCGGTCCGCTTGGACAGGCGCACCTCGCGGCCGTCGCGCTGCAGGCTGACCAGTTGGGTGATGGCGATCTCCAGATCGGACGGATCGTGGCCCAGCAGGGCCATGGCGGCGTGCATGCGGGCCACGTAGCCGTGGTGGTCGGCGCCGAACACGTTGACCAGCCGGTCGGCGCGACCGAACTTGTCGCGGTGGTAGGCCACGTCGGGCATCAGGTAGGTGGGTTCGCCGTCGCCCTTGACGAGCACCCGGTCCTTGTCATCGCCGTGGTCGGTGCTCCGTAGCCACACCGCACCGTCCCGGTCGTAGACGCCGCCCTGCGCCCGCAGGTCGGCCAGCGTGGCGTCGATGGCGCCGGTGGCGATCATCGACCGTTCGCTGAACCACGAGTCGAAGTGGATGGACAGGGACTCCAGCACGGCCCGGTGGGCGGCCAGGGCCCGGGTGTACCCCCACTCCAGCGGCTCGGGAGCCCCGTCACCTGCCTCGGCCTGCATCTCGGCCGCCCAGTCGACGATGTACTGCCCGTGGTAGCCGTCCTCGGGTACGTCGTGTCCGGCGGCCCGGGCGGCCAACGATGCGGCGAAGGCCTGCATCTGGAGCCCGCGGTCGTTGATGTAGAACTCGCGCACCACCTCATAGCCGCACCGGTCGTACAGGCGGGCCACCGAGTCGCCGTAGCAGGCACCCCGTCCGTGCCCGGCGTGCAACGGACCGGTCGGGTTGGCGCTCACGAACTCGACGATCACCCGGGTGCCGTCGCCCTCGTCGTGGCGGGCCCACCCGTCGACACCGGCGGCCACCACGTCAGCCAGTACCTCGTGCAGCCACGAGTCGGCCAGGCGGAAGTTGACGAACCCGGGACCAGCCACCTCGACGCCCACCACGTGGGCCGGTGGTGCGGCCTCCAGGCGTTCGGCCAACTGGGTTCCCAGTTCCCGGGGGTTGCGACCCGCGGCCTTCGCCGAAGCCAGTGCCACGTTGGTCGACCAGTCGCCGTGGTCCGGGTTCCCGGGGCGTTCCAGTTGGACGGTGGTCGGCAGCGGGTCAACGCCCAGGTCGGCCAGCACCGATCGAACCGCAGCGGTGATGCTGTCGCGCACGTCCATGGGAGGCGTTCCTGATCGGGGGTCGGAGGCTGGGCAGGTGGAGACCGGGGTAGCCCCGGACGGGGCAGATTCCCCGATGCTACCGGGGGTGCCGGAGTCGGCCCGGTGCCTATTGTGCGCGCCATGGACATCTCCCCGGACGGACCCACCGCCATCGACCACGAGGCGCTCGTCCACGATCGGAGGGACCGGCTACGGGCCCGGATGGTCGACCACGGCGTGGACGCCTGTCTGCTGTTCGATCCGGTCAACGTGCGGTACGCCACCGGGGCCCGCAACATGCAGGTGTTCCACCAGCGGAACCCGTCCCGCTACCTGTTCCTGCCCGTCCAGGGCCCGGTGGTGCTGTTCGAATTCACCGGCGCCCACCACCTGGCCGCCGGGCTGTCGACCATCGACGAGGTACGACCGGCCACCACGGCCAGCTTCGTGGCCGCCGGCCCGGCCATCGCAGAGGTGGAGCGCCGGTGGGCCGACGAGGTCGGGTCGCTGTTGCGGGAGGTCGTCGGCCGCGACGCAACGGTCGGGCTGGAACGGGTCAACCACGGGGCGTCGACCGCCCTGTCCGACGCCGGCTTCCGGATCGTCGATGCCCAGGCACCGGTGGAGCGGGCCCGGGCCATCAAGGGTCCCGACGAGCTCCTCTGCATCCGGGAGAGCCTGCGGGCCACCGAACGGGCCGTGCACGCCGTGAGGGACGCCGTCCACCCGGGCCTCACCGAGAACGAACTGTGGGCCGAACTGCACCGGGTGGTCATCGCCGAGGGCGGCGACTATGTGGAGACGCGCCTCATGACGGCCGGAACCAACACCAACCCGTGGTTCCAGGAGACCGGCGACTCCCCCATCGGGGCGAACGCCCTGGTGGCCCTGGACACCGACGTGGTGGGGTGCCACGGCTACTACTCGGACTTCTCCCGTACCTTCCACGCCGGACCCGACGCCCCGACTGGCGAGCAGCGGCGCCTCTACCGGATGGCCCATGAACAGGTCCACCACAACATGGGGATCATCGGGCCCGGGGTGACCTTCCGGGAGTACGCCGAACGGGCGTGGGACATCCCCGACGAGTTCGCCGCCCAGCGGTACTACCTCTCATCCCACGGCGTGGGCATGACCGGCGAGTACCCCTACCTGTACCACCGGCACGACTTCACGGCGTCGGGGTACGACGGGGTGATCGAACCCGGCATGACCATCTGCGTGGAGTCCTACATCGGGGCCGAGGGTGGGGCCGAGGGCGTGAAGTTGGAGGAGCAGGTGCTGGTCACCGAAACGGGCACCGAACTGCTCAGCGACTTCCCGTTCGAGGAGGAACTCCTGGCCTGAGTGCCGGCGCCGACCGGTCAGGCCCCGGCCTCGTGGCGGGCCCGGAGCCGGGCATCGCGACGCACCACCACCACCAGGCTGGCCATCACCACCACCATGCCGGCCACCTGGACGGCGGTCAGGCGCTGGTCCAGGGCCAGCCAGGCCCCGAACGCCGAGAGTGCCGGGATGGCCAGGGTGAGCATCCCGGTGAGGCTGAGGCTCACGTGGAGATGGGCCCAGTTCATGAGCAGGTGGCCGGTCCCCGGGATGGCCAGCAGCAGGGCCAGCCATCCCCACTCGGTCCACGACGGCCAGGCGGGCACCGGGCCTCCCGCATCGATGGCTGCCATGGGGAGGAGGACGACGGCACCGAGGGCCATGGTGAGCGTCTGCAGGGTGAACGTGTCGATCCTGGGCCGGACGTCCTTGACGGCCACGAAGTACGCCGTGAACAGCACCATGGCCGCCAGGGCCAGGAGGTCGCCCCGCAGGTGGAGGCCGACGTCACCGCCGTCGCCGAACATCACCACGGCCACCCCGCCGATGGCCACCAGGGCGATGCCGACCAGCCAGGCCCCGATGCGTTCACCGAACCGGACCGACGCCACCACGAGCAGGGCGATGGTCTGGAGCGAGCCGATGGTGGTTGCGTTGGCCACCGAGGTGAGGTGCAGCGCCGTGAAGAACAGGCCGAGCTCCAGGGCGAACGTGATGGCCACCGGCACCGCCAGTCGCACCTGGGCCCAGGTGATCCGCCGCCCCACCGCGTGGAGGACCACGGCGTAGAGCGTGGCGCCCAGCACCAGCCGCCAGAAGGCGATGGCCAGGCCGGGCATGTCGACCTGGGCCACGATCACGTTCCCCGTCGACCAGCAGGTGACCGCACCGACCGCCGCCAACCGACCGGTGCCCGACCCGCTGCTCGGCGCCGCGTCCCGACCGGTGGTGCCCTGCATCATCGCACCCTAGGGGCCGCCCCCGGTCCGGCATCCACACGGACCGGTCCCGTTGGCTACGGTCGCGGTCGCGGCGGACCAGACGGGCCCGCGGCCGACTGGAGGACCCATGAAGATCCGATCCCTGCTCACGGCACTGCTGGCTCTGATGCTCGTCGCCTCGGCCTGCGGGAGCGACGACGGTGGCACGGCAGCCGGCGACGGCACGTGGCCCGACAAGATCACGTTCGGCTTCGTGCCGAGCACGGAGCAGGAGTCGCTCCACGACGACATCCAGCCCATCATGGACGTGCTCACCGAGGCCCTCGGAATCGAGGTGGAGGGCATCGTCACCACCGACTACACCGGGCTGGTCACCGCCATGGGCACCGGCAAGGCCGACCTGGGCGCCTTCGGGCCCTTCGGCTACGTGCTGGCCCAGCAGCAGTTCGGCAACATGGAGGTCCTGATCCAGGCCGTCCGCTACGGCGCGGCGACCTACCACGGCCAGTGGATGACCAACGACCCGTCGTTGTGCGAGACCGCGCCCGAATCGGCGACCGCACTGGAGAACTCCGACGAGGGCATCGTCCAGGTCGGGGCATTGGAGGCCGTGGCCTTCCAGGTCGGCGCCTACTTCGGCGACGCCGGCAAGGCCCTCGGCGAGACGGTGGACGCCGGCGACGTCTCCCCGGGCACCTCGTGCATGGCCGACCTGACCAAGGTGGCCGGCAAGCGGGTGGCCTTCACGTCCGAGTCGTCGACGTCGGGCTACCTGTTCCCGGCCCTGCAGCTCATCGAGGCCGGCATCGACCCGGTCAACGACATCACCCCGATCTTCACCGGTGGCCACGACGCCGCCGTGGTGGCCGTCTACAACGGCGACGCCGACATCGGCGTGTCCTACGACGACGCCCGCCGCTCCCTCCGCAAGGAGAAGGTGGACGTCGGCGAGAAGGTGATCGTGTTCAACATCACCGCGGAGGTGCCCAACGACGTGGTGGCGGCCAGCGCGATGCTGCCCGACTCGTTGCAGACGGCCATCTACGACGCCATCTACGCCTACCTGGAGACCGACGAGGGCGAGGCCGTGTTCGACGAGACCTACGGCTGGACGTCGATCCGGCGGGCCGTCGACTCGGACTTCGACGTGGTGCGCACGGCGGCCGAAGCCCTGGGCATCACCGAACCGGTGGGCTGACCCCGGAGGAACCACAGGAGCACGACGACCACGACGGACGCCCGACCGAATGATCGAACTCCGGGACGTCTCGGTGACCTACCGGGGCGGTGTGCGGGCGCTTCGCCACGTCGACCTCAGGATCGACGACGGCGAATTCGTCGTGGTCGTCGGCCTCTCGGGGGCCGGCAAGAGCACGCTGCTGCGGGCCATCAACGGCCTCATCCCGACCTCGGAGGGATCCATCACCGTCAACGGCGTCGAGGTGGTGGGGGCCGGACCCGCAGAACTGCGGGCCGTCCGGTCCCGTATCGGCATGATCTTCCAGACGTTCAACCTGGTACACCGCACCACGGTGGTGAACAACGTCCTGATGGGCCGACTGGCCGGGGTGCCGGCGTGGCGCTCCACGCTCGGCCTCTGGCCGGCCGAGGACCGGGAGGCCGCCATGGTGGCCCTCGAACGGGTGGGCATCGTCGAGAAGGCGTTCGTGCGGGCCGCCGACCTGTCCGGTGGCCAGCAGCAGCGGGTCGGCATCGCCCGGGCGTTGGCCCAGGAGCCGTCGGTCATGCTGGCCGACGAGCCGGTGGCCGCCCTGGACCCGGTGACCAGTCGACAGGTCATGGGCGACCTCCAACGCATCAACCGCGACCTGGGGATCACCACCCTGGTCAACCTCCACTACCTGGACCTGGCTCGGGAGTTCGGGCGCCGACTGGTGGGGCTACGGGAGGGCGAGGTGGTGTTCGACGGTGACCTGGCCGACGTCACCGACGAGACCTTCCGCGAGATCTACGGCCGGGCCATCACCGACGACGACCTCCTGGCCGCCGACGGGTGACCCGACCACCGGTGACCAGCCAGGCCCGACCCGTCCGGCCACGGGTCCGGCCATGGGCGTGGGTGGCCGCCGGGCTGGTGGCCGCCTACACCGTGGTAGCGGCCCGGACCGTCGGCTTCGACCCGTCGACGTTCTGGCAGGTCTGGTCCAACCCCCTGTGGGAGAAGTTCTGGCCCATCCCCTGGGACTGGGTGCTGGACCGGCACAACGTGCTCGACCCACTGGTCGAGACCTTCCAGATCGCCATCGTGTCCACGCTGGTGGGCTGCGGGCTGGCCCTCCCCGTGTCCTTCGCCATGTCGCCGCTCACCTCGCCCAACCCGGTGGTGCTCGTGGTGACCCGGTCGGTCATGAACGTGGTGCGGGCCGTGCCCGACCTGTTCTGGGCCAAGTTGCTGGTCACCGCGGTGGGCATCGGGGCCTTCGCCGGATCCTGGGCCCTGTCGGTGTTCTCACTGGCCGTCATGGTCAAGTTGTTCAGCGAGACCATCGATGGCGCTGACCCCCGACCGTTGGAGGCCGCCCGGGCGTCGGGCGGGCGGCACGTCCCGGCGGTGCGGACCGGCATCCTGCCCACCGTGCTGCCCGAGTACGTGGCCTACGGGCTCTACGTGTTCGAGTTGAACATCCGGGCCTCGGTGGTCCTGGGCCTGGTCGGGGCGGGCGGCATCGGTCGGGTGGTCGAGGCCCAGCGGCAGTACTTCCGGTTCGACCGGGTGCTGGGCGTGCTGGTGCTGGTGTTCGTGGTCGTGTTCGTGATCGAGCAGGTCAGCGTGGCCATCCGGAAGCGGCTCGTGTGAACTGGCTGGTATGACGTGACCCCCACCGGACCCCCCGCCGACGTCGACGCCCGCGACGCCCCGACCCGACCCAGCGCGCCACGACGGGCCGGACGACGGTGGACCGTGGCGGTCCTGGTCGCGGTGGCCGTGGCCTGGTCCATCTCGGGCCTGGAGGTCACCCTGGACCGCCTGCTGGGTGCCCCGGGCGACGCCTGGGAGGTGTTCCGACGGATGGCGCCACCGGCGTTCGGCGAGGCCGTGGAGCGCGGCGTGCCCGGCAAGGTCCTCGAGTCGGTCCACATCGCCTGGATCGGCACGATGATCGGGGCGGTGCTGTCGCTGCCGTTGGCCTTCATGGCGGCCGGCAACGTGGCCCCGGTGTGGATCCGCACCCCGGTGCGCCAGCTCTTCAACGTCATCCGGGCCGTCCCCGAACTGATCCTGGCCGTCATCCTGATCCCCATCACCGGCCTGGGTTCGTGGGCCGGCACCCTGGCCATCGGCGTGCACTCGGTGGGCACGCTGGGCAAGTGGGCCACCGAGGCCATAGAGGGCATCGACCACGGTCCGATGGAGGCCGTGTCGGCCACCGGCGGGCGGTGGGTCTCGGGCATGCGGTGGGGCGTACTGCCCCAGGTGCTGCCCGTGGTGACGTCGCAGTGGCTGTTCCGCTTCGAGATCAACGTCCGGGCATCCACGGTGCTGGGCATGATCGG
>CAYWBE010000086.1:0-7055 GCA_964456295.1 uncultured Candidatus Nemicrothrix sp. | reverse complement strand
CCTCCACGAGCACCATGGCCAGGACGACCAGTACCGGGAGCACCAGGGCCAACTCCACGGTGGCCTGCCCACGGTCGTCCCGACGCACCACGCGGTCAGGCCCCACCGGACCCACCCGTCAACCCACCTTGTTGGTGATGGAGTTCACCACCCGATCGAAGAGCCGGCCGACCTTGTCGGTGGCCGATGCCCAACTGGTGACGAGGATGGCGATGGTGGCCGCCCCGAGGATCAGCAGCACGTACTCGGCCGTCGTCTGACCGGCCTCGTCCCGATCGGTGCGTGACCGGTCCGGGGGCGGACCCAGGTGGAGCCGGGCGTGGAGTCCGACCAGGACGCGGAACGGCTGCCCGGACGGGCGCAGGACGGATGCAACGGATCTGGACATGGGTTGGAAGCCTCCCGGTGACGGGACAGACGGTCTGGATCGGCGACCGGGGCCGCGAGGTGGTGACGTCGACGGCGGTCAGCCGTACCCGAGGTCGCGCAGCGAAGTCGCGACCATCGGGACCACCGAGAGGAGGACGAACGCCGGGAGGATGCAGGTGACCAACGGGAACAACATCCGTACCGGCACCCTGCGGGCCCGGACCTCGGCCCGGCGTCGGGCCCGGAGTCGCAGGTCGGCGGCCACCAGGTCCAGGGCCGGACCGATGGGCGCCCCGTACCTGATGGACCCCACGAGCGCGGCAACCAGGGGCCTCCCGTCCTCGCCATACTCGGCCCGCAGGCCGTCCACGGCGTCGGCCAGGGCCACCCCGCGGCTGGTGCGGGCCAACGCCGCGGACAGGGCCGCCGACGCCGGGCCGGTCCCCCGTGCCGCCGCTTCGTCCAGTGCCCGGCCCACCGGCAGGCCGGCCCCCACGCCGACCCGGACCAGCCCGGCCAACCACGACAACTCGCCGTCCACCGACTCCCGGTGTCGACGGGCCGCCGCCCGGGACCGCCACCAGGGCCGACCCACGAGGCCCACCACGAGCAGCACGGCGGCCATCGGCTGGACCACCACGACCACCGGAAGGCCCACGACGGCCAGGCCGATAGTCCGATCGCTCAGAGCACCGTCGTCGACACGGCACCGCACCCGGACCGCGGCCCCCAACCGATCCAGCGGACCGGGGCACGGCGACGGACCCCGTCGGGCACGGGTCCGCGTTCGCGCCGACCGGTGGACCGGACGACCGGCCCACCTACCCGCCACCAACACCGCGGCCACCCATCCGATGGACACGAGCCCGGTCAGGAGGTCCCCCGTCATGAGGCCACCGGTGACCCGGTCAACCGCCACATCCACCACAGGCCCAGGCCATCGAGGAGGAGCCCGGCGGCCAGCACGACCAGCCCCACCCCCGAGACGAGGAAGCCCACCGACCCCGAGGGGGCCATCAGGGCGGCGAAGCCAACCGGGGCGACCGCCACCACGGCGGCCGACGATCGGGCCTGGGTGGCCAGCGCCCGAGCCTCGGCGGCCACCTCCAACTCGTCACGGATGGCCTCGCCCACCGTCCCCAGCAGCCGAGACGGTTCACCCCCGGTGACCACCGCCAGGTCGATGGCCGCCACCAGCTGGCCCACCCGGGTACCCGGCCGCCGACGCTCCCAGCGGGTCAGGGTGAGGCCCATGGGCACCCCCGCCTCGAGGTCCCGCCCCACCTGCCGCAGATCGTCGGCCAGCAGCCCCCCATCGTCGGCCGCCTCGACCAGCGCCCCCGCCAGGGTGCTGCCCGTCTGCAGCGACCGGACGATCTCGTCCACGAGGCCCGGGAGCGCCCGGTCCACACGGTGACCACCCCGACGCGGATCCCACCGCTCCCACCACGCCGGAACCGGTCCACCGCGCGCCTGGTCGACCGGAGGTCCGACGGGCCGCCTGACCCGGCCGGCCCGCGGCCCCACCGCTCCGGCGACGGCCAGGATGGTCAGGACGACGACCCAGGGAGCCGCGTCGGGCGTCATCGACCCCACCGGTGACCGACCACCCGGGCAGGTTCGGCGTCGCCGACCAGGTGCCCATCCACGACGAGGGGCAGCACCGCGGGCGACGACTCGGGCGGACGTACCTCCACCACCTCGACCACCCGGCGATGGGGGCCGTCACGAACCACGTGGACGACGATGTCGACGCTGCCCGCCACCATCGACCTGGCCACGTCGACCGACAGGCCGGTGGAGGCCAGCAGGACCATGGTGGCCAGTCGCCGCAGGCCATCCACCGGACCGTTGGCGTGGCAGGTGGACAACGATCCGTCATGGCCGGTGTTCAGGGCCTGGAGCATGTCGAACGCCTCAGGACCACGGACCTCCCCGACCACGATCCGGTCGGGTCGCATCCGCAACGCGTTGCGGACCAGGTCCCGAACCGTGACCTCGCCCACCCCCTCACAGTTGGGGGGTCGGGCCTCCAGGCGCACGACGTGGGCCGCCTCCAGCCGGAGTTCGGCAGCGTCCTCCACCACCACGAGGCGTTCACCGGAGCCGACCTCCGAGGCCATGGCCCCCAGCAGGGTCGTCTTCCCTGAACCGGTCGCCCCGGTGACCACCACGTTGCAGCGGGCCGACACCAGGTCATGGAGCAGGGAGGCGACCGGGGGAGACGCCAGGTCGGCCAGGGAGAACCGGTGATCACCGAACCGGCGCACCGTCAGGTAGGGACCATCCAGCGCGACGGGTGGTACCACCACGTTCACCCGGGATCCATCGGCCAACCGGCCGTCGGCCCACGGGCTGGACCGGTCCACCCGACGGCCGGTGGGGGCCACCATCCGCTCCACCAGGCGGTCCAGCTCGGCGGCGTCCACCCGCACATCGGTGGCCTCCAGTCGCCCCGCCCGTTCGATGTACACCGACCCGGGACCGTTGACCATCACCTCGGTGACCGAGCGGTCGGCGAACAGGGCCTCCAATGCCCCCAGGCCGGAGATGCGGGCCACCACCGCATCGACCACGCATCGACGGGCGTCGGACCCCAACAGGGGTTCCCTCCGGGCCACCGCGGCAGCCACCACGTCCTCGAGGACCCCGGCCGGGAGGTCGGGACCATCCAACACCTCGGCGTGGACGACCGTCGCCAGGTCGGATACCTCGGCCGGGTTCACAGGGCACCCACGGCCCGGACCAGCGACCGGGGGGGCCGGCGGGCCAACAGCCCGGCATCCACGGATCGGGCCACCGCCGGGTCCACCGGGATCCGCATGGTGACCGGCGCCCCGACGACAGCCTCGACGTCATGGCGGTCCAGGGCCCGACCCGGCTCGACCACCAGGGCCACCTCCGAGGGTCGACGGTCCTGACGAGACAGCCGCCTCAGCCCGAGGTAGCAGGCTCGGGTGACCAGCACCGACCGGTCGGCGGCCTCCAGCAGGGGGTCCACCAGGAACCCCGGCGGTCCGGACTCCGGACGACCGGTGAACAGGTCGCCGGCATCGACCACCGGCGTGCGCTGCCCGGTGGATGCCGAGCGGGCCACCAGGTCCTCGACCAGGGAGCCCACGCGGGTCGGATCGGCATCGCCCCACCGGGCGGTACCCCTCGGGAGGACGCGGAGCCCGTCGGCGACCTCGACGGCCAGGCGGTCGAGCGCCTCGACCCCCACCGCGCGATCCGCTGCGCACCAGTCCGAGACCCCCGGACCCGAACCGTCCACGCCGAGCACCGCGGGCAGGTCGCCCGCCAGGTCCACCACGGTCACCGGAATGCCAGCGCCACTGGCCGCCAATGCCATGGCGGCCGCCACCACGGTGGTCCCCTGACCACCCTTCACCGACCAGCAGATCTCCATCACCACTCCCACGGGATCGTCCATCACCGGGGAAGGTGCCTGAGCCGGTCGGGCTCCGGGCGGCGAACCGTACCGGCCCGCCGCGACATCCCGACCCGGGCCGGACCGTAGGATCCGAACCGTGGAGGCGGCCTTCTTCGACCTCGACAAGACGGTGATCGCTCGAGCCTCGATGGCCGCGTACGGCCCGGCACTCCATCGGGCCGGCTACCTGAGCGCCCCGATGGCCCTGCGGGCCGCCTGGGGCCAGCTCCTGTTCCGGTTCTTCGGCGCCGACGAGGGGTCCATGGCCCGGGCCCGCCAGACGGCACTGCGCCTGGCGGCCGGCTGGGAACAGGAGGGCCTGCAGCGGTTCGCCCGCGACCACCTCGCCGAGGTGATCGAACCCATCGTCTACGACGAGGCCCTCGACCTGTTCGCCCACCACCGCGCCGAGGGCCGACTCCTGGTCCTGGTCTCGGCCTCGCCGGTGGAGATCGTGGCGCCCCTGGCCGAGCACCTCGGCGTGGACGAGTTCATCGCCACCACGCCGGAGACCGATGCCGAGGGGCGCTACACCGGCGAGGTCGAGTTCTACGCCCAGGGCCCGGCCAAGGCCGAAGCCATCGAACGGCTGGCCGTCGGACGCGGTATCGACCTGGATGGCTCGTGGGCCTACTCCGACTCGGCCACCGACCTGCCGATGCTGGATGCCGTCGGCCACCCGGTGGCCGTGAACCCCGATCGGGAACTCCGCCGGACCGCCGAGGTGCGCGGATGGCTGATCCGGGAGTTCCGGAATCCGGTGCCGCTGGGCGACCGGGTACCCATCGACCGGAACTGGATCGCAGCCAGCGCGCTCACCGCACTGGTCGTGGTGGCCGTAGTGGCCGCGGCACGACGGCTGGGTCGCCGATCCCCGGTCTGAACCGCCGCGCGCCCCTCCGGACCCGATCGGCCGACAGCGTCCTAGATCGAGCGGACCTTCTTGACGGCCACGGCAACCAGGGTGCCGAGGGCGGCCAGCATCAGGAGCTTCTTCATGGTGGCCATGCTAGGACCGGACCCGCCACCGTGCACGAGTCGCGCAGGGCCGACGACGACGTTGCCCTCGAGGGTGTCGCACCGGCCCGGAACCCGTACCGTCACCGGTGGAGGTGTCTGAGTACCTGGTGGGCTCCCCCGCCTTCAAAGCGGGTGGGACGGGCGATCCCCGTCCGGCGGGTTCGATTCCCGTCCACCTCCGCCAATCCGACCCGCAGCCCGACCAGCAGGACCGGGCCACGAACCGCCCGATGGGCGACCGGTCGGCGAGGCCCTCAGACGGCCAGCAGGTCGCGGGCGCCCGTGTCGCTGCTCGGATGCCGCAGCTTCGACATGGCCCGGGCCTCGATCTGGCGGATCCGCTCCCGGGTCAGGTTGAAGTGCTCCCCGACCTCCTCGAGGGTGCGGGGCTCCCCACGATCGAGCCCGAAGCGCAACTTCAGGATCTCGCGTTCCCGGGTGTCCAACGGTGCCAGGAGGCGGCTGATCTCCTCGGGCAGCAACGCAGTGGCCGCCACCTCGAACGGAGACTCCGCCGCCCGGTCCTCGACCACGTCACCCAGTTCGGCGTCGCCGTCCTCGCGCAGCGGCTCGCTCAGCGAGAGTGGCTCGGCCGCGAACCGCAGGGCCTCGGTGACCTTCTCCTCGGGCATCTCGACCTCGGCCGAGAGTTCGGCCAGCGTGGCCTGGCGCCCGTACTTCAACTCGAGGCGGGACCTGGCCTTCTGGAGCCGGGCCAGGGTGTCACCGGCGTGCACCGGGAGCCGGATGGTGCGACCCGTGTTGGCGATGCCACGGGTGATGGCCTGACGGATCCACCAGGTGGCATAGGTCGAGAACTTGAAGCCCTTGCGCCAGTCGAACTTCTCGACGGCGTGCATCAGGCCGAGGTTTCCCTCCTGGATGAGGTCCAGGAGCGGCAGCCCGGAAGCCTGGTACTTCTTGGCGATGGAGACGACCAGCCGGAGGTTGGACTGCACGAAGGTGCGTTCGGCCTCCTCGCCCCGCTTGAGGTTGCGCTTGAGCTCCCGGCGGCGGGCCGGAGCCAGGTTGTCGCCCTTGGCCGCCAGTTCGGTCCGGGCCTCGGTGCCGGCCTCGATCTGCTGGGCGAGTCGGACCTCGCCCTCCTTGGTCAACAGTGGGTACTGACCGATGTCGGTGAGATACAGCCGGACGAGGTCTTCCTCGTCCCGTTCGACCCGCTCCTTGGCCACCCTCATCTCCTCCAGCCGGGGGAGCGTGCGACCCACCTGGGGTACCGCCGCTCACCGAATCGTTCGCCTGTCAACACGCCCCCGGGGATCAACCGTGGGAACCCACCCGATCGACGGTCACCATACCCACGACCCTCCGGAGCACCACGCGAAAAGGTGACCGCCGTCACGAATCATGACGAAGCCGTCGCCGGGTGTCACGGACCCCCGACCGATGCGGTCACCAGCGCACGGGACCGCACGGCGGGCGACATGCTCAGCGCAGGAGTGGCCGGTCCTCGAGATCGGCCAGCACCAGGCGCACCACCCGACGGGCCGGACCGTCGCCCACCGGCGAGAGGCGGCCGCCGAGGCCGACCAGGTGGGCCACCAGACCATCCAGGACCGGCGCCACGGCCGCCACCCGGTCAGCGGGGTCCACCTCGAGCATGGCCAGCACGGCAGCCAGCCGATCCGGGTCGGACGCCTCGTCCCGTGCCTCGGCGAGTAGCACCGACTCGGGGATCCGGTCCCGCCACCACCCGGCGTGCTCGGCCAGGCGCGCCGACAACGACGACACCACCCCGGCCGAGGACGGGTTGGCCCCATCGGTCGCCCACCCATCCAGCAACCCGGCGAGCGCCTCGCAGAGTTCGGCCAGCTGCGTGAACTCGTGGGCCCCGCCCTCCACCGTCAGGGGAGCCACGATGGGAGGGGCCACCGCGTCGACCGGTGCTTCGGTGCCGGACATGGCCAGAGACGGCTGGGGCGGACGGGTCACGGCAGTCAGCCCCGGAAGTGGTTGACGATCGGCATGCGACGATCGCGCCCGAAGCCGCGGGTCGTCACCTTCGGACCGAGTGGTGTCTGACGACGCTTGAACTCGGCGACGTCCACCAGGCGGGCCACCCGGTCCACGAGGTCGGGGTCGTGGCCCTCGGCCACCAGCTCGGCCCGGGTCCGGTTGCCCTCCACGTAGCCCTCCAGCAGCGGATCCAGCACCTCGTAGGGAGGCAGGCTCTGGTCGTCGGTCTGGTCGGGCCGGAGTTCGGCCGACGGGG
>CAYWBE010000085.1:2436-7116 GCA_964456295.1 uncultured Candidatus Nemicrothrix sp. | reverse complement strand
CCGTTCGAGATGGGCACCGAGGAGGTCCTCGGCGAGGAGATGCAGGTCTTCGTGAACCGGGCAGGTTCGCTGCGCGACCTGCTGGCCTCGTCGGTCCGCCACGGCGAGGTGGACTACGCCGTCTTCCACGACGATGACCGTCGTCGGGCCCTGACGTTCGCCGGCCACGAACGCCAGGTGGCCTCGGTGGCCGCCGCCCTGGTCGAACGCGGCGTGGGCCCGGGGGACCGGGTGGCCATCCTGGCCGCCAACTGCCCCGAGTGGATCGTGACCTTCTGGGCCACGGTGTCGTTGGGTGCCATCGCCGTGGCCTGCAACGGCTGGTGGACCCGTGACGAGATCGTGCACGCCCTGGAACGCACCGGTCCGGTGCTGCTGGTGGCCGATCGACGACGCCTGGATCGTCTCGACAGCGCCGATCCCGGCATGCCCGTCGTCGTGGTGGAGGACGACTTCGACGCCTTCACCGGGTTCGCCCCGGACGCGCCCCTGCCTGACGTGGCCATCGACGAGGACCAGCCGGCCCTGATGCAGTTCACCTCGGGAACCACCGGCCGCCCCAAGGCCGCCGTGCTCAGTCACCGCAGCCTCGTGGGTTTCGTGCAGATCGTGACCTTCCTGGGTGCCGCCCAGGCGGCCCAGGTCGGTGGTTCGACGTCGGGCACGCCCCGTCCCCGCCTGGCCGTGTTCCCGATGTTCCACATCTCGGGGCTGCAGAGCGCCAGCGTCACCCCGATGGCCACCGGGGCCGGCAACGTCTGGCCCATGGGGCGGTTCGATCCGGCCCAGGTCGTCCGCCTGACCACCGAGGAGGGCATCTACGCCTGGAACGGGTCGGCCACCCACATCTTCCGGCTCCTGGATGAGCCGACCATCGAGGACCTCGACGTGTCCCTCATCGAGACGGTGGCCATCGGCGGGTCGGCCACCACCCCGGAGCTGATCCGGGCCACCGAGGAGCGGTTCCCGCACCTGGTCGACACCTTCACGTCGGGCTACGGGTCGACGGAGGCCGGCGGGATGGTCAGCCACGCCAGCAACGAGATGCTCAAGGCCAGCCCCGACAGCATCGGCATGGGCATGCCCACCGTGTCGCTGAAGATCGTCGACGAGGACGGCGGGGAGGTCCCCGAGGGAGAGAGCGGTGCCATCTGCGTCCGGAGCCCGCTGACCATGCTCGGCTACTGGGAGGACGACGAGTCCACCGCCGAGGCCCTCATGGACGGCCGCTGGCTGCAGACCGGCGACTACGGGCGGCTGGTCGGCGGCCAGCTCTTCCTGTCCAGTCGACTGCGCGACCTCATCCTTCGGGGCGGCGAGAACGTCTACCCGGCCGAGGTGGAGGCCTGTCTGGAGATGCACCCGGCGGTCGCCGAGTGCGCGGTCGACGGCGTCGCCCACCGGACGCTGGGCCAGGAGGTCAAGGCCTACGTGGTGCTGCGGCCGGGCGCCACCCTTGACCTCGACGAGGTCCGTGCCTTCTGTGGTGGGACGTTGGCCGCCTACAAGTTGCCCGACCACCTCGAGGTGCTCACCGAGCCCCTGCCCCGGAATGCCAGCGGCAAGGTGGTGAAGGCCGTCCTGCGCGGCGAGGCCACCCAGACCTTCGTCGAATAGGCGGCCAGCGGTGAACACCACACGACATGCCCGCGCCGAGCGGGCTTCGCTCTGTGACCTGTTGGCCGAGGTGGGACCCGACGCCCCCACCCTCTGCGAGGGGTGGACGACGGCGCTGCTGGCCGCCCACCTGGTGGTCCGGGAACGCCGGCCCGACGTCGGGCCCGGCCTGGTGGTGGGTGGTGCGGCGGCCCGGCACACGGCCCGGGTGACGGCCCGCATGGCCGAACGGACGCCCTTCGGGCGGCTGGTGGAGCGGTTGCGTTCAGGTCCGCCAGGGTGGGTACGCCCCGTGGACGGACCCATGAACCTGGTGGAGTTCGCCGTCCACCACGAGGACGTGCGCCGGTCGGTCGATGGGTGGGCCGCCAGGCCCGACGTCGGCTCGTTGCAGGACGCCCTCTGGCCGTTCCAGCGGAGCGGTGCCCGCATGCGAACCCGGGCCCTGCGCCACCTTGACCTCTCGATCGCCCGGCCGGGGGGAGCTCCGGTGGCCGTCCGTCGACCGGGAAAGGAGGCATCGGGCCGTCCGGTACTGGTCACCGGCGAGCCGCTCGAACTCTCGTTGTTCTTCTTCGGGCGGCGTGACCATGCCCTGGTCGACCTGACCGGCGATGCCGGGGGGGTGGCCGAGGTCCGGTCGGCCCCCATCGGGTTCTAGGGGCGACGATGGGACGGGGGTCCAGCCACGCCTGCCTGGTGGTCTGCCCGCCGGGGCTGGAGGAGTTGGTGGCCGACGAGCTGGTGGCCCTCGGGGCCCGGCCGGGCCGGCGGGGCAAGGGCACCGTCTCGGTGGACCTGACCACCCGTCGGCTCTACGCGGCCAACCTGTTCCTGCGGTGTGCCACCCGGGTGCTGGTGCGCGTCGGTGGGTTCACCGTGCGGACGTTCGCCGACCTGGAGCGTCGGATCGGCGAAGTGGACTGGGACGCCTGGGTGGCTCCCGGCACCGTGCCGCGGTTCCGGGTCACCAGCCGGCATTCCAGGCTCTGGCATGCCGGAGCCATCGAGGAGCGGTTCATCGCGGCCCTCGGCGCCGAATCCGATGACGGGATTCCCCCGGATGCCCCCACCCAACTCATCGTGGTGCGGGCCGTCGACGACCGGTTCACGGTCAGCGTGGATGCATCGGGTGCGCCGCTGCACGAACGGGGGTGGCGACAGGCCACGGCGAAGGCGCCACTGCGCGAGTCGGTGGCCGCCGGGCTGCTGACCGCCGGCCGGTGGGACCCGGCCACGCCACTGGTCGATCCGATGTGCGGGTCGGGGACCATCGCCATCGAGGCTGCCCTGCGGGCCGCCGGGGTACCGCCGGCCGCCGACCGGGACCTGGCCCTGCGGTCGTGGCCGTGCTTCGAACCGGGTACGTGGGCCAGCGTGGCTGCCGACGAGGCACGCATGAGGGCCGAGGCGGCCGTACCGGCCGGGGCCGCACCGCCCCGGATCGTGGCCGCCGACCGCGACGCCGGCGCGATCGAGGCGGCCCGGGCCAACGCCCAGCGGGCCGGGGTGGCCGACCACATCGAGTTCCGGGTGGCGCCGGTGGCTGCCCTGGAGCCACCGGCCGGGGTCGGGTCCGGTACTGGTCTGGTGGCCACCAACCCGCCCTGGGGTGGTCGGGTCGGTGGCGGCGACCTCCGGAACCTCTACGCCACGCTGGGGCGGGTGGCCGCCGAGCAGTGCCCGGGATGGGGCATCGGCATCCTGGTGGCCGACCGGGACCTGGCCCGCCAGGTCCGGCCGGGCCTCACCGAGCGGCTCCACCTGGAATTGGGTGGCCGGCCCGCCCACTGGTTGACCGGCCGGCTGGCCTGACGGCCGGGCAGGCCTGACCGGAGTTGGCGGTCCACGGATCAGCCGACGGTGACGGTGGCCGTCATGTCCGGATGCAGGGCACAGAACAGGGTGAAGGTCCCGGGATCGGTGGTGGCGAGTTCCCAGTTGTCGCCGGGGTCCAGGATCCCGCTGTCGAAGGCGTCAAGGTCCGGGTCGTCGAGAGTGCCGGCGCTGACCGTGTGGGGCACCGAGTCGGCGTTGTTGAAGTAGACGCTCTGGCCCACCTCGACGGCGATGGACCGTTCGAAGGCGAAGTTGGTGATGAGCGACTGTCGGGCCCCATCGGGGAAGTCGCTGCCCCGCACCCGCCGGGCCATCCGCACCGTGTCGGTCCCGGCCACCGGGGCGATGGTCGGGTTCCACATGGAGAACACCCCGAGCTGGTTGTCGAAGCCGGGGGCCACCCAGGCGTGGAGCATCCAGCCGATGGCGTCGAACCAGTTGCCGCCGGATGCTTCGCACTCGGCGGAGGTGACGAAGCTGTCCCGTCCCCGGGCGTTGCCGCGGCACAGGTTGAGGTGGACGTGCCAGTTGTCGAGGTCACCGGTGAATCCGGTGGGGTGGTCGACGCCCCCCACGTCCGGAGGTAGGAGGAAGGCGGTGCCGACCAGTGACAGGTCGGGACCGCTCCACCGTCCGCCGGCGCAGTGGCCCAGCGGTCCGTCGATCAGGGACCCGTCGGACGGCGCATAGATCAGTATCTCGGGGGCGCCCGGATCGAAGCCGTCCAGGAACGAGCGGGTCCGGTAGAAGTGCGAGCCCATGTTGGGCGTCTGGATGGCGTCGGACACGAAACCCGCGCCGCAGGCCGCATCGGGGTGGACGTGTCCGGCGGCGAAGGCGGCCAGCGTGTCCAGCTCCCCGACGAGGGTCGCCAACTGGTCAGCGGTGAGCGACAGTGCCTCGGGGATCGGGTCTCCGGAGGCCAGCAGGTCACCCAGGTCGCTGTAGGAGCACGGCAGGTCGGGCTCCTGGCAGCGGACCTGTTGTCCGATCGGTCCCTCAGTCAACGTGGGGACCACTCCGGCCGAGGTTTCGCGGAACACGTACCGGGTGAGCCCGGGCGCCCCTCCGGCTGACGGGGAGAGGCCGTCGGGCAGCAGCCATGCCGCGTCGGCCTGGGTGAACGAGGCTGCCTCGGCAACGTACCGCTGCAGGGTGTCGGCGTCGCGCACGCGGTCCGGGTCCGGAGCGGCATCGGTCGGTGCGGTCGTGGTGGTTGTCGTG
>CAYWBE010000085.1:0-2336 GCA_964456295.1 uncultured Candidatus Nemicrothrix sp. | reverse complement strand
GTCGTGGTGGTTGTCGTGCTGGGAGTGGTGCGGGGAGTGGTCGGCGCTGCGGTACTGGTCGTCGGAGCGGTCGTCGGAGCGGCGGTAGTGGCTGGGACGGTGGTGGCCGGGACGGTGGTGGCCAGGACGGTGGTGGCCGGCGCCACGGTGGCGTCACCGGAACACGAGGTGGTCAACGCGACGGCCACCATCAGGGCGCCGGCGCGCCGTGTCATGCGGAGCCGGTGGGGGGCGGGATGTGGTACGCCGGGTCGACGGAACGGGGACCGTCCCGGCGGGCCAGGGCGGCGGTCACCGCGTCGGCCAGGCGTTTCTCCTTGGCCGCCACGTGGGCCGGGTCCCGTTCGGCGAACTCCGGCATCACCTCGCGGGCGAACAGTTCCATCGACTCACAGATGTGCTCGTGCCGGTTGTGGCCGGCCTGGCTGACGAAGATCACCTGGTCCACGCCCGCTGCCTCGTAGTCGGCCAGCAGGTCCCGGACCTGGTCCGGCGTCCCGATGGCTCCCCGGAGCGACGCGAACCCCTCGTCGGCCCCGTCGACCTCGCGGGTCATCCGGGCCCGGAGACTGACGCCCCTCTGGGCGGCCGTCCCCCGGTCGAACCCGTAGGCACTGCGGTTGGCCAGGAACTCCTCGTGGATGTCGGTGGTGCCCGGTCGGTGGTCGCCGAACCCGTAGAAGTGGCCCAGTGAGTACCCGAAGAAGTGGGCACCGTCGAGGCCCCGGTCGATGGCCTCGCCCTCGTCCTCATGGCACATGAACGGCAGGACGCAGGCAATGTTGGCGTTCACCGCGAATCCGGCGGGCACGCAGGCCTCGGACGCGATGATGTCGTAGTACTCGCCCACCCACTCCTCGGCCTCGCCGGGTTCCACGAAGGCGAACGTGAGGGCGCCGACCCCCTTGGCGGCGGCCAGGCGGATGGTCTCGCGTTGACTACAGGCCACCCAGAGTGGCGGATGGGGCTTCTGGAACGGCTTGGGGACCACGTTGCGGGGCGGCATCTGCAACCACGGGCCGTCCCAGCCGGCGAACGGCTCCTCGACCATCATCCGGCTGGCCGCCTCGACGTGGTCCAGCCACTGGTCGCGTTTGGTGGCCCGGTCGACCCCGAAGCCGTCGAGTTCGGCGTTGGACGACGACTCGCCGGTTCCGAAGTCGACCCGCCCGTCCGACAGCAGGTCCAGGGTGTTGATCCGCTCCACGACCCGGGCGGTGTGGTTGTAGGCCCCTGGGAGCAGGACGATGCCGTGGCCCAGCCGGATGCGCGAGGTCCGCTGGCTGGCGGCGGCCAGGAACACCTCGGGAGCCGAACTGTGGCTGTACTCCTCGAGGAAGTGGTGCTCGACCTCCCACACGTGGTCGAAGCCCAGGCGGTCGGCCAGTTCGACCTGGTCCAGGGCGTCCTTGAACAGTCGGTGTTCGTCTCCCTCACCCCACGGGCGGGCCATCTGGTGCTCGTAGAACAGGCCGAACTTCACGGGGCTAACCCTATGGTCGGGTTCCCGACCGGGCCCGGTCGGGAAGGGGAGACCTAGGGTCGCGTAATGGCAGGGGACGGTTCGATCGGGGCACGACGGACCGGGATGCTGGTGCTGGCCGGGATCCTGGTGTTGGGGTTCGCCGCCTGGTGGTTCCTGGTGCGGTCCGATGCCCCCCCGGCCCCCGACCTGGCCACGGCTGTCGAGACCGCGGTGGCCGCCCAGGTGTCGACCACCGTTACGCCGACCACCGCGACTCCGGCTACCACTGCGGCGCCGACCACCGCGGCTCCGGCCACCACCGCGGCGCCCACGACAGCGGCTCCTGCCCCCACGACCGTCGCCGGCCCGCCGGACCCGACCGGCACCTGGACGGTCGACACCTCCATCGGGTCGTTCCACGACTTCACCTCGACCTGGGTGGGCTACCGGATCGACGAGGTGCTGGGCAAGGGGATCGGCGCCACGACGGCCGTGGGTCGCACCCCGCTGGTGGTCGGGACGGTGGAGGTCGTCGACGGATCGGTGGCCGCCGCCGAGGTCACCGCCGACCTCCGGGGCCTGAGGTCCGACCGGATCTACCGGGACGGAAAGGTCTTCGAGGTCCTCCACGTCGACCGGCATCCCGAGGCGGTGTTCGTGCTGGACTCCCCGGTCCCGTTGGACGTGGGTACCGCTGAGCTGGCGGCAACGGTGTCGGGCACCCTGACCGTCAACGGCGTGCCGGTGTCCGTGGAGGCCACGGTGGCGGCCACGCTGGTCGGCGACGTCCTGACGGTGGTCGGGAGCCTGCCCGTCGTGTTGGCCGACCACGACGTGGAGGCACCCAGTGCGGCCATCGTGGTCTCGGTGG
>CAYWBE010000084.1:0-7117 GCA_964456295.1 uncultured Candidatus Nemicrothrix sp. | reverse complement strand
TGGGCAACAAGTTCCTGGCCGGGATCCGCGAGGTGGACGCCATCGTGTTCGTGCTGCGGGCCTTCGCCGACACCGACGTGCCCGGCCCGTCGGATCCGTTGGAGCACCTGCGGGTCGTCGAGGTGGAACTCGCCCTGGCCGATCTGGACACGTCGGAGAAGCAGCTCGACAAGGTGCGTCGGGCGTCCAAGGGCGATCCGTCGCTGGGCCCCGCGGTGGCCGCCCTGAGTCGGGCCGTCGACCTCCTGGGGGAGGGCGTGCCGCTGTACCGCAGCGACCTCACCGCGGCGGACCGCGCCGAACTGCGTCCCTACTTCCTGTTGACCGACAAGCCGGTCCTGGCCGTGGTGAACCTCGACGAGGACCAGGTCGTGGACCCGGGGACCGTCCTGGCGCCGGTGGTCGCCGAACTGGAGGGCACCGGAACCGATGGTGGGGGCGCCCAGGTCATCGGCATGTGCGTGCAGTTGGAGGCCGAGGCCGCCCTGCTGCCCGAGGCCGACCGGGTCGAGATGCTCGAGGGCCTGGGCCTGGGCGAGGGGGCGTTGCCGGTCTTCGTGCGGGCCGCCTACCACCTGCTGGGGCTCCGGACGTACTTCACTACCGGCGAGAAGGAGAGCCGGGCATGGACGTTCCGGGCCGGGTCGTCGGCCCCGGAGTGTGCCGGGCGGATCCACACCGACTTCCAGCGGGGATTCATCCGGGCCGAGACCATCCGGTGGGACACCCTGCTGGGCGAGGGGTCGTGGTCGTCGGCCCGCGATTCCGGGCTGGTGCGTAGCGAAGGCAAGGAGTACCGACCTGAGGACGGCGACGTCATGGAGTTCCGCTTCAACGTCTGACCCCAGCGGGGGTCGTACGCTCCATGCCATGCCGTGGTTGGTTCGGGGTGATCGGGTGCTGGCCAGCCTCGAGGTGGCCGAGTCGCCGGCCAGCCGCATGCGGGGCCTGCTCGGGCGGACGTCGCACGAGGGCGCACTGCTGATCCGACCCGCCCGGTCCGTGCACACCCTGGGCATGCGTTTCCCGGTGGACGTGGCCCATCTCGACGCCGACCTCCGGGTGGTGCGGACCGCCCGGATGGACCGGCACCGCCTGGGCCGCCCCGTCCGGGGGAGTCGTGCCGTGCTGGAGGCCGAGGCTGGTTGCTTCGAGCGGTGGGGCCTGCAGGTGGGCGACGAGTTGGCGGTCCGCTGCGACGGCGACCCGTCCCGTCCGGGGAGCGACCGGTGACGACGCCCGGCGTGGGCAGGCTCGTGCTGGTGGCCACCCCGATCGGCAACCTGGGCGACCTGTCGCCCCGGGCGGTCGAGGAACTGGCGGCGGCCGACCTGGTGGCCTGCGAGGACACCCGTCGGACCGGTCGCCTTCTCCAGCACGCCGGGATCACCGGCAGTGACCTGTTGCGCCTGGATGAGCACACCGAGGAGCGGTCGGCCACCGTGGTGGTCGACCGGATCGGTGCCGGGGCGACCGTGGTGCTGGTGTCCGACGCCGGGATGCCCGGGATCTCCGATCCCGGTGAGCGGGTGGTCCGGCGGGTGGTCGAGGCGGACCACCCGGTCGTCGTGGTGCCCGGGCCGTCGGCCCCGGTAGCCGCCGTGGCGGCCAGTGGGCTGGCCACCGACCGGTGGTGCATGGAGGGCTTCCTGCCCCGGAAGGGGTCGGCCCGGACCGACCGCCTGGTCGAACTGGCCGTGGAGGAACGGACCATGGTCCTGTTCGAGTCACCCAACCGGCTGGCCGCCACCCTGCGGGACCTGGTCGGGGTGTTGGGTCCGGACCGCCGGGCCGTGGTGGCCCGCGAGATGACCAAGCTCCACGAGGAGTTCGTCCGGGGCACGGTGGCCGAGCTGGCCGATCGGTTCGACGAGCCGCCCCGGGGAGAGGTCGTCCTGGTGCTGGAGGGTGCGCCGCCGCCCGCCGAGGTGGACGACGACCGCATCCGGGTGGTGCTGGACGAGGCCCGGGCCGCCGGAGCGTCGACGCGCGACGCGGCCGACGAGGCAGCCCGCCGCCTCGGGGTGTCCCGCCGCCGGGCCTATCGCCTGGCCCTGGACTGACGGGTGGCCACCGGCCCCACCGGTAGCCTCGGGCCATGGCCGAGGACCCAGTGACCGATCGGCGCGCCACCGGCGGCATTCCGGTCCTCGTTGCCGTGGCCTGGCCGTACGCCTCCGGGTCGCGCCACCTGGGCCACCTGGCCGGTGCCTACCTGCCGGCCGACATCTACGCCCGCCACCAGCGCCTGGTCGGCAACCGGGTGCTCATGGTGAGCGGTTCGGACGTCCACGGCACGCCGATCACCGTGCGGGCCGACGCCGAGGGCGTCACCCCGGCCGACATCGTCGAGCGCTACCACGCTGAGTTCGTGGCCGACTGGGACCGCCTCGGCATCAGTTGGGACCGCTACACCTCGACGGGCACCGAGAACCACGCCGAGGTCACCCAGGACGTCTTCATGCGCCTGCTGGACAACGGCCACATCGACCGCCGGACCAGCGACCAGTACTACGACGCCGAGGCCGACCGCTTCCTGCCCGACCGCTACATCGAGGGGACCTGTCCCCACTGCGACTACTCCGAGGCGCGGGGCGACCAGTGCGAGGACTGTGGGCGCACGCTGGACCCCGAGGAGCTGGTCGACCCCCGGTCCAAGATCACCGGGTCGACCCCGGAACTGCGGTCGACCGAGCACTTCTACCTGCGGCTCTCGGACTTCAGCGAGCAGTTGGGCCAGTGGCTGGAGACCCGGGAGGGCTGGCGTCGCCACGTACTCAACTTCTCGAAGGGGTGGGTCGACGAGGGGCTCCAGGACCGGGCCATCACCCGGGACCTGGACTGGGGCATCGATCTGCCGGTCGATGACCTGGGGCCCGGCAAGCGCATCTACGTGTGGTTCGAGGCGGTCATCGGCTACCTGTCGGCGGCCAAGGAGTGGGCGCGCGACAGCGGTGACCCGGAGGCATGGCGCGACTGGTGGGAGGGCGACGACGCCCGGTCGGTCTACTTCATCGGCAAGGACAACATCCCGTTCCACACCATCATCTGGCCCGGGATGCTGATCGGGTACGGCGGCCTGAACCTGCCCACCGACGTACCGGCCAATCAGTACGTCACCTTCAAGGGCGGCAAGGCGTCGGCCAGTCGGGGCGTGGGCCTGACCATCGGTGAGGGCCTCGACCTGTTCGAGGCCGATGCCCTGCGCTATGCCCTTGCCGCCTCGTTGCCCGAGCAGAGCGACACCGACCTGTCGGTGGACGAGATCGGGCGTCGGATCAACGAGGAGCTGGTCGCCACCTGGGGGAACCTCGTCAACCGTGTCCTGTCCATGGTGCACCGGACGTGCGACGGCACGGTGCCGACCGCCGACGATCGGACCGACGGGGACCGGGAGGTACTGGATGCCGTGGACGGGGCCCTGGCCACCGTGACCGCCCAGGTCGAACGGGTCGAGCTGCGAGCCGCCCTGCGCACTGCCATGGACGCCGCGGCGTCCGTCAACGCCTACCTGAACGCCACCGAGCCGTGGAAGCTGGCCAAGGTCGACGTGGACCGGGCCCGGGTGGTGCTGGGCACTGCGCTGGCCGCAGTGGCCGGTGTCCGGGTGGCCCTGTCGCCGTGGCTCCCGTTCTCCACCGCGGCGCTCGACGGGGTGTTCGGCCCGGTGGAGGCCTGGGAGCGGGTGGAGCCGACGCCCGGATCGCCGGTACCCGGGCCCACGCCGCTGTTCGCCAAGGTCGACCTCGAGGCACTGCTCGGGGACGCGGCGACGGCCGGATAGCCGACGGCCCGGTCCATGGCGCCGTCCTGGTTCGACAACCACTGCCACCTCGGCGACGACGCCGACCAGGTGGTGGCCCGGGCCCGGGACGGTGGGGTGGCCGGCATGGTGACCGTGGGCTGCGACCTGGTCGACAGCCGGGCCGCGGTAGCCACTGCGTCACGACATGACGACGTGTGGGCCACCGCGGGGGTCCACCCGCACGAGGCCAGCGGTGGCGTCGACGGCCTCGTTGACCTGTTGGCCGATCCGAGGGTGGTGGCCGTCGGCGAGGCCGGTCTGGACTTCCACTACGACCACTCGCCACGCGACGCCCAGCGCGACGCCTTTGCCGCCCAGATCGGTCTGGCCAACGCCCACGACCTCCCGCTGGTCATCCACACCCGTGAGGCGTGGGACGAGACGTTCGCCATCCTCGACGCCGAGGGGGTGCCCGCCCGGACGGTGTTCCACTGCTTCACCGGCGGTCCTGACGAGGCCGCCGAGGGCCTGGCCCGGGGGGCCCTGCTCAGCTTCAGCGGGATCGTGACCTTCCGGACGGCCGAGGACCTGCGGGCCGCGGCGGCCACCTGTCCACTGGACCGGGCCATGGTGGAGACCGATTCGCCGTACCTGGCGCCCGTGCCCCATCGGGGGAGGCCCAACGAACCGGCCCACGTGGCCCTGGTCGGTGCCGCGGTGGCCGAGGCCATGGGGCGGCCGGTCGACGAGGTCGCCGCGGCCACCACGGCCAACGCCCGGGCGTTCTACGGCCTGGACTGAGTGGCCGGCCGCGTGCCGGCGCCCGGTGGGTGACCGACGACCGGTTGTCGGATCGGCCTCCGATCTTGCGTCGCCCGGCGCCTGTCCCTAACGTCGCGCCGGCGATCCGGCCCTGGGCCGGTCGTGTCCGGAGGGGAAGGGGACGGAGCTCTGGACGCCGAACCCACCGTCGAACGGTGGCGTGTGGTCGTCGTGGCCCTGGCCACGGTCGCTGCGCTGCCGCTGTTCGTGCTCGAGAACCCGTCGTCGCCCGGTGCACTCACCGGGACGGCCGGCGCGGTGACCCGCCCGGTGGCCGACGCGCCCCGCGTCGAGACCGTCGAGTTGGTCGTCGCCACCCCGGAGGGGGCCTCCCCGGTGGAGCGGCTGGCGCCGGCGGTGGCCGAGCTGAGCTCCCGGGCCGGCGACTGGCACCTGGCCCGCTCGTCCCGGGAGGTCCAGGACCGTATGGCCGCCGTGGCTGGCGAGCATGAAGCCGAGGCCCTCGCCTCCGCCCGGCTGGTGGCCGCCGACGAGTTCGCCGAGCGGGCCGAGTTGGATGCCCTGCTGGAGGCCAGGCAGCGGGAAGCCGACCGGGAGGCCGAGAGGGCCCGCCTCCGGGCCGAGGAGCTCCGTCGTCGCGAGGAGGCCATGAGCACCCCGGGCCCCACCACGACCATCCCCTGGGACACCCAGCCCCATCCCGACGGGCCGTCGGACATCCAGTGGGAGGCACTGCGGTTCTGCGAGGCGACCGGCAACTACACGGCGGTGAACCCGACGGGCAAGTACCGGGGGGCGTACCAGTTCAGCCGACAGACCTGGGACTGGATCGCCGGCCTCTACTTCGAGCGGCTGGTCGGGGTGGACCCGGCAGCTGCCGTGCCGTCCGACCAGGACCGGATGGCCCAGGCGCTCTACGACCTGCGGGGTCGGGGCCAGTGGCCGGTGTGCGGCCGCTACCTGCCCTGACCGGCCCAGCGGCCCGGTCCTGAGTACCGCTGCACCGACGTGACACTCACCCGGACCCAGGTTCGCGACCTGCTGGACCGCCACGGCATCCGGCCCAAGCGCTCGCTCGGCCAGAACTTCGTGGTCGAGCCCAACACGGTGCGCCGCATCGCCGAGCTGGCCGGGGTCGGTCCCGGTGACCGGGTGGTGGAGATCGGCCCCGGTGTGGGCTCGTTGACCCTGGCCCTGACCGACACCGGTGCCTCGGTGACCGCCGTGGAGCTCGACGACGTGCTGGTCGGGGTGCTGGCCGAGACCACCGCCGGTCGCGACGTCGAGGTGGTGCACGGCGATGCCATGGACGTCGACTGGGCGTCGCTTCTCGGCGAACGGGACCCCGCCGGCCGTGGCTGGTCCCTGGTGGCCAACCTGCCGTACAACGTCTCGGTGCCGCTGGTGTGTGACCTGTTGGACCACGTGGGGGTCATCGACCACATGGTGGTCATGGTCCAGCGGGAGGTGGCCGAACGGCTGGTGGCCGGACCCGGTGACGACGCCTACGGGCTGCCCAGCGTGAAGGTGGCGTACCACGCGGAGTCCCGGATGGTCGGACGGGTTCCTCCGTCGGTCTTCCTGCCGCGTCCCAACGTCGACTCGGCACTCGTCGAGGTGGTGCGTCGACCGCGACCGGCCGTGGATGCCGACCCGGAGCGGCTGTTCACCCTGGTGCGGGCCGGTTTCGGCCAGCGTCGCAAGATGCTGCGTCGTTCGCTGGCCGGGCTGGTGGACGAGGCCGCCATCGAGGCCGCTGGCGTGGATCCGACGGAGCGGGCCGAGCAGTTGGGGCTCGAGCAGTGGGCGGCGCTGGCCGACGCGGCCTCCGGGGCAGGGCGTCCCGGGGAAGGGCCCGCCAACGGAGGGGAGACGTCATGACCGCCGAGGTGCTGGTCGCGCCGGGCAAGCTCACCCTGTCGCTCCGGATGGTCGGCCTGCGGGACGACGGCTACCACCTGATCGACGCCGAGATGGTGGCCCTCGACCTGGCCGACGAGTTGGAGGTTGGGCCCCCGTCGGGCGTCGACGGACGGCTGGTCATCGAGGATCAGACCGGAGGCCTCCCGGTGCCGGGAGGCCCTGACGATCTGGTGGCCCGTGCCCTGCGCCTGGCCGGCCGGACCGCCGATGTGGTGGTGCGGAAGGCCATCCCGGCTGGAGCCGGCCTCGGTGGCGGTTCGGCCGATGCCGCCGCGGTGCTGCGGTGGGCCGGGTTCACCGACGTGGCGGCGGCCGCGGGGATCGGCGCCGACGTGGCGTTCTGCCTGGTGGGTGGGCGGGCTCGGGTGACCGGGATCGGAGAGGTCGTGGAGCCCCTCCCGTTCAGGGATCAGGCGTTCACGCTGCTCACCCCGCCGGTGGGCTGTCCGACGCCGGCCGTCTACCGACGTTGGGACGAGATGGGTGGCCCGGTCGGCGACCACGGCAACGACCTGGAGCCCGCAGCGGTGGACCTGATGCCCGAGCTGGTCCGGTGGCGCGACCGACTCGGGGACGCGACGGGTCAGCGTCCGAGGCTGGCCGGCAGCGGCAGTACGTGGTTCGTGGAGGGGGAGTATCCGGGGGATGGGCGCCGGGTCGTGCGGA
>CAYWBE010000083.1:0-7190 GCA_964456295.1 uncultured Candidatus Nemicrothrix sp. | reverse complement strand
TGGAGGCCGACCACAACGTGGCCTCCCTCCTGGCCTTCCGGGACCACCCCCATCGCAGGGCGGGTGACGGCACCCACGGGTCGGGAGGCAAACGCCATGGGCGGGCAGCCGAGGACCTGGTGGTGAAGGTCCCGGAGGGCACCACGGTCCACGACATGTACTCGGGCGAGGTGCTGGCTGACCTGGTGCAGCACGGGGACCGCTGGCTGGGTGCCGAGGCCGGCCACGGTGGCCGGGGCAACGCCAAGTTCCTCAGCAACCGTCGACGGGCCCCGGCGTTCGCCGAACAGGGCGAGGAGGGAGAGGAACGGTGGCTGCGGCTGGAGCTGCGGCTCATGGCCGACGTGGCCCTGGTGGGCTTCCCCAACGTGGGCAAGAGCACGCTGATCTCGAGGATCTCGGCGGCCCGGCCCCGGATCGCCGACTATCCGTTCACCACGTTGGAGCCCAACCTCGGGGTGGTCCGCCCCGAGGGTCGGCCGGAGTTCGTGGTGGCCGACATCCCCGGTCTCATCGAAGGGGCCAGTGAGGGGAGGGGCCTGGGACACCAGTTCCTCCGCCACGTCGAGCGGGCACGGGTACTGCTCGTCCTCGTGGACCTGGCTCCCACTGCGCTGGAGTCACCCCAACGACAACTCGACGTCCTGTTGGGTGAACTGGGGGCCTACCGGCCCGACCTGTTGGACCGTCCCCGGCTGGTGGTGGGCTCGCGGGCCGACGTGGCCGATCCGTCGATCCACGGGGACCTGCCGTCAGACGTCGGGGCGGGCATCTCGGCCATGACGGGTCAGGGGCTGGACGGCCTCGTCCATGCCGTGGCCGACCTGGTGGTCGAGGCCCGCGAGGCGCCCCTCGGACGACCGTCGGTGGTGGTCCACCGGCCGGCCACCGAGGACGTGACCGTGGAACGGGGCGAGGACGGAACGTGGGAGGTGGCGGACCGTGGGGTGGCCCGGGTGGCAAATCTGAACGACCTGACCAACCCCGATGCGCTGGACTACCTCCAGGATCGCCTCAAGCGCATGGGGGTGAACCGCGCGTTGTCCCGGGCCGGGGTGCGTGACGGTGAGCCGGTGCGCATCGGGCGACTCGAATTCACCTACGAGCAGGACTGAGCAGATGGCCGGACGACACGACACCGTGGTGGTCAAGATCGGGACCTCGTCGATCACCGACGACGAGGGGGTGATTGACCGCGCCTCCGTGGGGCGCCTGTGCGACGGCGTGGCGGCACTGAGGTCCTCCGGCCGGAGGGTCGTGGTGGTCACGTCGGGGGCCATCGCCGCTGGCCTGCCCGAACTCGGCCTCGGTGGATCACTGCGGCCCCGGGACGCGGTCACCCTGCAGGCCGTCTCGGCGGTCGGCCAGGGAGGCCTGATCCGCACCTACCGCGAAGAGCTGGGCCGCCACGACCTGATCGCCGGGCAGGTGCTCCTGGCGCCGCTCGACTTCTTCGTGCGGGCCCAGTACCTGCACGCACGCGGCACCCTCGCCCGGCTGCTGGAGCTCGGGGTGGTGCCGGTGGTCAACGAGAACGACGCCATCGCCGATGACGAGATCCGCTTCGGAGACAACGACCGGATCGCCGCCCTGGTGGCCCACCTCGTCGGAGCCTCGACCCTGGTGCTGCTGACCGACACCCCCGGACTGTTCACCGCCGATCCCCGACTGGACGCCGGAGCGTCCCTCATCGAGGAGATCGTGGAGATTGACCACGAACTCGAGGGCCTGGCCGGCTCCACCGGCTCGGTCCGGGGGAGCGGCGGCATGGCTTCGAAGTTGGCAGCGGCCAAGATCGCCAGTTGGTCCGGCGTCCGCACGGTCATCGCCGACGCGTCCCGTGACGGCGTGATGGTCGACGCCTGTGACGGTGCGGCCGGCGTGGGGACGGTGGTCCGCCCCCGTGAGGCCAGCCTCGGAGCCCGGCGCCTGTGGATCGCCTTCGCCGTCGGGTCCTCCGGTCGGGTGACCGTCGATGCCGGCGCCCGGCGGGCCCTCGAGGAGCGCCGGGTGTCGCTGTTGCCGGCCGGGGTGGTGGCGGTGGACGGAACGTACGAGGCGGGTTCGGCGGTGGAGGTGTGCGATCCGTCCGGCTCGGTGTTCGCCAAGGGGATCGTCCGCCACGATTCGGCGTTGCTGCGGGCCCATGCCGGACGTCGGACCGGAGACCTGCCCGATGGCATGGCCCATGAGGCCATCCACGCCGACGACCTGGTCGTCCTGCCCTGACGGGCGTGGATCAGCGGCGGAGTAGCCGCCGTGCGACACTCCTGAGGGCGTCCAGCAGCCCGTGGGCCTCGGCCACACCGGTGGCCACGGCGACGGCCACGTAGGCCGAGCCGGCCGCCAGGAGGGAGAGGGGGGCGGCTGCCACGGCGGGTAGGTCGTCGGTGGCCCAACGGGCGGCCACGGCGACCACGACGGCCGAGGCCACCGGCGATGCCAGTGGCCCCATGACCGAGCTCGGCCCCGAGGTCACCCCGGCGGATCGCCGGGTCCGACGGGTCAGTAGGGCCAGTTCGGTCCAGGCGGCCACCGCGGAGCCGAGGGCCAGGCCCACCGCCCCGAGGTGCGGATCCGGTGAGCCGGAGCGGATGCCCTCGCCGAGCGGCCCGAACCAGCCGTGGCCGTCGATGGCCAGCAACTCGCCGGCGTGCACGGTGACCCGGTCCATCGGGAACATCAGCACGAGCCCGATCGTCGCCGCCAGTCCGACCCGGACGGCGGCGATCCTGGCCGGTCCGGCCGTGTCACCGAGAGCGAACAGCGTGTTCTGGTGGATCCGCGATGACGCCGTGGCGGGCAGCCCGATGGCGTACGCACCCAGCACCAGGGACACGGCCCGGGCGTCGTCGCCGTCGAAGGCACCCCACCCGAACAGTGCCCCGACGATGGACTCGCCCAACACCAGGAAGGCAACCGTCGAGAAGGCCACGAAAAAGGCGGTCCGGCGGCGGGCGGCCAGCGACGTGGCGGCCAGCTCGGACGTGGCGCCACGGGACATGTCGGGAAGGGCCGCTGCGGCGACGCTGGTGGCGAACAGGGCGACCGGGAGCCCGTAGAGCATCTGGGCCGACAGCAGGCCGGCCACCGCGCCGGTGGCCAACAGGGAGGCCAGCATCAGGTCCAGGTATCCCGACAACTGGAGTACGCCCCGTCCGAGGACGGCCGGACCGAAGCGACGTCGGACGTCGGCCACCGACGGGTCGCCGGTCCCCAGAGTCCTCCCGATCCACGGTCGTAGCTCAGGGGCCAGGCGGCGCACGGCTACGGCCTGGACGCCGAACTGGAGGGCACCCCCGACCAGGAGGCCCCAGGCCAGGCCGGTGGCGGCCCGGGCCGGTGACCAGTCGCCGACCAGGGCGGCGACCAGCACGGCGATCTGGGCCACGTTCCAGAGCACCGGGGCCACGTAGGGCAGGAAGAAGCGACCGTGGCTGTTGAGGACCCCCAGGCACCACGCGGAGAGCACCAGCAGACCCAGGCCGGCCGTGGTGATCCGCATGAGGTCGACGGTCAGGTCCAGGCGTTCACCCTCGAACCCCGGTGCCAGGACGGTGGCCAGGGGGCGGGCGACCACCATGGCCAGCACCACCAGGGCGCCGGCCAGAGCGGTGAGCAGGCCGGCCACCGCGGCGGCCACCCGGCCGGCCTCCTCGCGGCGACCCTCGCCCAGGAGGCGGCTGTAGACCGGGATGAACGAGGCCGATAGGGAGCCCTCGCCCAGCAGGTTCTGGAGCAGGTTCGGGATGCGGAGCGCGGCGGCGAAGGCGTCGGCGGCCGGTCCGAGGGCCAGGACCGATCGGAGCAGCGACTCGCGGAGTAGGCCGGACAGCCGTGAGAGCAGGATGCCGCCGGCCACCGCTGACGACGCCCGACCGGCCGGGGGTTGCGCCATCGGGTCCACGGCCATCCAGACAACGGTAGGGGATGGGTAGCCTCCACCGGATGCAGCACCAGTCCACGGTGGACGGATCCGTATCCCCGATTCCCGACCTGGCCCGCCGGGCCAAGGCGGCGGCTCCCGCACTGGCCGTCGCCACCACGGCAGTCAAGGACGCCGCCCTTCGGGCCGCAGCGGACCGCCTGGTGGCCGACGTCGGGACGATCCTGGCCGCCAACGCCGCCGACGTGGCCCGGGCGACGGCCGACGGCACCCCGCCGGGGGTGGTCGATCGGCTCCGGCTGGACGAGGGGAGGGTGGCGGCAATGGCGTCGGGCCTCCGCCAGGTGGCCGACCTCGAGGATCCGGTCGGATCGGTGACCGCCGAGTGGAGTCGCCCCAACGGCCTCCGGATGTCGAAGGTACGTGTTCCCCTGGGCGTGGTGGCCATCATCTACGAGAACCGCCCCAACGTGACCAGCGACGCCTTCGGCCTGTGCCTCAAGTCGGGGAACGTGGCCTTCCTGCGCGGGTCGTCGGGGGCCTTGGCCTCCAACGTGGCCATCGCCACGAGCATCCGGGACGCACTGGTCGACGTGGGTCTTCCCGCCGATGCCCTGGTGATGGTCGAGGACGCAAGTCGCGCCGCGGCCGTCGAGTTCATGCAGCAGCGGGGCTTCGTGGACTGCCTCATCCCGCGGGGTGGTCCATCGCTGATCAGGTCCATCCTCGAGAACGCCACCGTGCCGTACGTGATCGACGGTGATGGCAACTGCCACGTCTACGTCGACGAGGCCGCCGACCTGGGCATGGCCACCGACATCCTCGTCAACGCAAAGACGCAGCGGCCCTCGGTCTGCAACGCGGCGGAGAGCCTGGTGGTCCATGCGTCGGTCGCCGAACGCTTCCTCCCCATGGCCGTGGACGCACTGGCCGGCGTGGAGCTGGTCGGCGATGAACGGGCCCGGGCCCTGGTCCCCGGCATGGGCCAGGCCACCGACGAGGACTGGACCACCGAGTACCTGGACCTCAAGCTCTCGGTGAGGATCGTCGACGACCTGGGCGAGGCGATCCGCCACGTGAACGAGACCGGCTCGGGTCACAGCGAGGCCATCGTGACCGGCGACGATGCGGCGGCCGACCGGTTCACCACCGAGGTGGACGCGGCAGCCGTGGTGGTCAACGCCTCCACCCGGTTCGTGGACGGCGAGGAGTTCGGCTTCGGGGCCGAGATCGGGATCAGCACCCAGAAGCTGCATGCCCGCGGTCCGATGGGCCTCAAGCAGTTGACCACCGAGAAGTACGTGGTCCGCGGGGACGGCCAGACCCGCGACTGATGCGCTGGCGGGCCTGATGACGGGCCCAAAGTGACCGCTCGGTAGCCTCCCGACATGACCGATTCCGACGTGCAGTTCGCTGATCTGGACGGGGTGCGCAACGCCCTGGCCGACGCCGACTACCTGGCCGACGCCGGTATCGCCGGCATCGTCTACCTGGCCGAGCGGCTGGGCAAGCCCATCCTGGTGGAGGGCCCGGCCGGCACCGGCAAGACCCAGTTGGCCAAGAGCGTGGCCGAGATCACCGGATCCCGGCTGATCCGCCTCCAGTGCTACGAGGGCCTGGACGAGTCCAAGGCCCTGTACGAGTGGAACTACAAGAAGCAGCTCCTCCGTATCCAGGCCGAGGGCACGGACGCGGCCTGGAACGACGTGGAGGACGACCTCTTCTCCGAGGAGTTCCTGCTCACCAGGCCGCTACTGGAGGCCATCAGGGCTGAGGACCGCGTGGTACTCCTCATCGACGAGGTGGACCGGGTCGAGGTGGAGACCGAGGCGCTGCTGCTGGAGATCCTGTCGGAGTACCAGGTCTCGATCCCCGAGCTGGGAACCGTGCAGGCCACCCAGGTCCCGATGGTGTTCCTGACCTCCAACGGCACCCGTGAGCTCTCCGAGGCCCTGAAGCGCCGATGCCTCTACCTCTACATCGACTACCCGGACCTGGACCGGGAGCGCCAGATCGTCACGGCCAAGGTGCCCGGCATCGACGCCAACCTGGCCGACCAGGTGGCCCGCATCGTCCGTTCGATCCGTCAGCTGGACCTCAAGAAGGACCCGTCGGTGTCCGAGACGCTGGACTGGGCCCGGACCCTGGTGCTGCTGGGGGTGGAGCAGATCGACGCCGCGGTGGCCACCGAGACGGCCAACGTGTTGTTGAAGTACCGGACCGACATCGACAAGGCCATCAAGGAGTTCGCCGACAATCCCGACGAGCTGGCCACTCCGGCCAGCTGAGTTCCGGGTCGACCGTCCGAGGTCCCGTCCCGTGACCATCACCGAGCAGCCGACGGCTTCCGGCGAGCGTCCCCTGCTGGACCTGCTCAGCGGCTTCATCGAGGAACTCCGCAACGCCGGGCTGCCGGTGAGCCTGACCGAGAACCTCGACGCCATGGAGGCCGTCACCCACATCCCCATGGAGGATCGGGAGGCGTTCAAGTACGCCCTCGGGGCGACGCTGGTCAAGAACCACAGCCACTGGCGGGCCTTCGAGGTGGTGTTCGAGGTCTACTTCTCGCTGCGGGGACCGGAGTACGAGATCGTCGACGGCGACCCATCGGCCGATGGTTCCGACGGCGACGACGACCAGGCGCAGATGCCCGGCGACGGCCAGGCCGGCGGTGGCGGGGGTGGCGGCATGTCGGCCCTCACCCCGGAGCAGTTGGCCGAGATGCTCTTCAAGGCGCTCATGGGTGGCGACGACGCCATGCTCCGGGCCCTGGCCCGTCAGGCGGTCATGCGGTTCGCCGGCATGGAGCCCGGACGGCCGGTGGGCGGCACGTACTACCTGTACCGCACGCTGCGGAACCTGGACCTGGACGGGATGCTGGACCGGCTCATGGAGGCGGCCCGCGACGATGCCCCCGAGGACCTGACCCCGCTGGAGGAGCGCCTGGAGCGGGACGAGTTCAACGACCGCATGGACCGGCTCAAGCAGGAGATCGAGGCCGAGATCCGGCGGCGCCTGGTGGCCGACCGGGGTGTGGAGGCCATGGCCAAGACGCTGCGCAAGCCCCTCCCCGAGGACGTCGACTTCATGCACGCCTCACGGGAGGAGATGGCCAACCTCCGTAAGGCCATCTACCCGTTGACCCGCAAGTTGGCCGTGCGGCTGGCCCGCAAGCGGCGCCACGGTAGGAAGGGACCGCTGGACTTCCGCAATACCATGCGCCACTCGCTGAGCTACGGCGGCGTCCCTGCCGAGCCCAAGTTCAAGTTCCCCCGCCCGGCCAAGCCGGAGATCATGGTGGTGG
>CAYWBE010000082.1:0-7316 GCA_964456295.1 uncultured Candidatus Nemicrothrix sp. | reverse complement strand
TCGATGTCGACGGCGATGGCCGTCTCCTTGGTGGTCCGCTGTCGGCTTCCGGTACGTGCCATGTCAGGCCCCTTCCGTGGATGCTTGCTCGGGTGACCCCCCGAGGGCCCGACCGAGGGCCTCGAGGAATCGGTCGTTCTCGTCGGGGGTGCCGATGGTGACCCGGAGGCACCCCTCGATCCCGCCCATGGTGGTGAAGTCGCGGACCAGCACCGAACGGTCCACCAGGGCCTGCCAGACCTCTGCGCCGGGACGGGACTCGGGACGGAAGAGGATGAAGTTGGCCTCCGACGGCCAGGTCGTGACCGGTAGGTCGGCCAGCGCGTCGGCCACCCGACAACGCTCGGCCACCAGGCCGGCGATCCGCGCGTCCATGGCCGCTCCGTACTGGAGGGCCAGGACCCCGATGGCCTGCTTGAGGGCGTCGAGGTGGTACGGCAGGACGACCTTGTCGAGTTCGTCCACGCACCAGGTGGGGCCCAGGAGGAATCCCAGGCGGGCCCCGGCCATGGCCCATGTCTTGGAGAAGGTCCGGCTCACCACCAGCGGACGGTCCTCGTCCAGCAGGTCCACGGCGCTGGTGGAGGCGAACTGCCCGTAGGCCTCGTCCACCACGACCAGGCCGCCGTAACCGGCCGCCACCTCCACGATGTCGGACACCAGGTCCACGGGGTCCAGGGTGCCGGTGGGGTTGTTGGGCGAACAGAGGTGGACGAGCGCCGGCTGCCGGTCGGCCAGCAGCGCCATGACGTCCCCACGCTCCAGGCGGTGGTCGGCGTCACGGGTACCCCGGACCACGGTGGTGCCGACGGTCCGGGCGATCTGGGCGTACATGGCGTACGTCGGCTCGAACACCACGGCGCTGCGCCCCGGTCCGCCGTAGGCCAGGTGCAGGCTCTGCAGGACCTCGTTGGAGCCGTTGGCGGCGAACACCCGGTTCGGATCCACGCCGTGGGCCGTGCCCAGGGCTTCCCTGAGTGCCGTGGCCCCCCGGTCCGGGTACCGGTGCCAGGCCACGCCGGCCGCCACGTCGGCCACCGCGGAGCGGAAGGCCTCGGGGGGCGACACCGGCGATTCGTTGGTGTTCAGTCGTACGGCCACGTCGAGTTGGGGCGAGTGGTAGCCGTCCATGGCCGCCACCCCGTCCCGCGGCTCGGGTCGCACGAACTCAGTCATCGGTGCCTCCGGCGTCCCGGAGAGCCGCACCGGTCCGGATCCGGACCGATTCGGCGTGGGCGTCGAGTCCCTCGGCGTCGGCGAGCGCGGCCACGTGGGGGGCGAGGCGTTGGAGGGCGCGCCGGTCCGCGGTCACCACGTGGACCTCCTTGGTGAAGTCGGTCACCGTGAGGGCACCGGAGAACCGGGCTGTCCCGGCGGTGGGTAGGACGTGGCTGGGGCCGGCCACGTAGTCGCCGAGCGACGCTGGCGACCAGGGGCCGCAGAACACCGCTCCAGCGTGGCGGACCCGGTCGGCCAGCGCCTCGGCGTCGGCCACCATCAGTTGCAGGTGCTCCGGGGCGATGGCATCCGAGACGGCCAGGGCCGCATCGGGCCCGTCGACGAGCACCGCCCAGCCGGCCGAGGCCAGGGTGGCCGTCACGTCCTCGCGGCGCGGGGAGGCCTCGGCGATCCGTGCCACCTCGGCATCCACCGCATCGGCCACCGCCTCGTCCCACGTCACCAGCCACGCCAGGCCGTCGGGCCCGTGTTCGGCCTGGACGACCACGTCGATGGCTGCGAAGGCCACCGGGACGGAGTCGTCAGCCACCACGACGACCTCCGACGGGCCGGCGAAGGCCGATGGCACGCCCACCAGGCCGGCCACCTCCCGCTTGGCCAACGCCACGTAGACGTTGCCCGGCCCGGCGATCACGTCGACCGCGGGGAGCGAGTCGGTCCCGAAGGCCATGGCGGCCACCGCCTGGGCTCCACCGACCGCGTAGACCTCGTCCACTCCCGCCACCGCTGCCGCGGCCAGGGTCACGTCGGCAATGGTCCCGTCGGCACCCGGTGGAACACACAGGACCACCTGGTCGACGCCGGCCACCCGGGCCGGCACGGCGGTCATCAGGACGGTCGACGGATAGGCGGCCCGACCCCCCGGCGCGTAGCAGCCGGCCCGCTCCACCGGACGGGAGACCGACCGTACGACCAGACCGTCGTCGTGGGTGCGGTGTTCAGCCCGTACCTGGCCCTCGTGGTGACGCCGGATCGATCCGGCGGCCACCTCGAGGGCGGTCCGGACCCCGGGTTCGATACGGGCCAGTGCCGCATCCACCTCGTCGGGGTCGATCCGCAGTGATGTCGGAGCCGCGCCATCGAAGCGCTCGGTCAGCTCCCGGACCGCCTCGTCACCACGATCGCGTACGTCGGCCAGGATCGCCCGGACGGCCTGCAGGGGCCCGTCGGCCGGTCCCCCGGCCCCCGTCTCGGGTCGGGGCAGGACGGACGGGAGGTCACCGGGGGGGACCCAGCGGTCCCCTCGCAGGTCCAGACGGCGAAGCACGGCCCAACGCTACCGGCGCCGAGGTATCGGCTCGGGTGGGGTTTGGTCGGAGCATCGGGCAAGACTCCTGCCATGACCGGACCTGAGCGGACCGATGCAGCGTTGGATGCCGAGTTGTCCTCGCTGGCCAGCCAACTCGATGACCTGACCCGCCGTATCGAGGTCCTTGCCGAGGGAACCACCGGATCCGATGCCGACGAGGCCGCTGACCGGACCGGCCTGCACGAAGTGGAGCGCCACCTCCGGGCGGCCCTCAGGGAACTGGGGCGGGCCCGACGGGCCTGAGGAACCGGCCTGAAAAAGTCGCTCGGCGCCCCGAAGGGCGCCGAGCGGGCGAGGTGGGTGGCGGGAACCCGCTCCTCGCGGAAGCCGGGTGGCGGGACCCGACGGAGTGAACGTACACCACCCAGATGGTGGGTAGAACGCATTCTGCTCCCTATTCATCTATGGCATCCGTCACATCATGAACGCCCTCGGGATGCGGTGGTTTCCGGCCCGTCAGACCTCGGATGCCGGGCAGAAGTCCTGGAGCACGCACTCCCCGCAACGGGGCTTCCGGCTCGGGCAGACCCGACGCCCGTGAAGGATCAGCCGGAGGCTGAACCGTCCCCGCTCGACCGCCGGAACCATGGGGTTCAGCTCCATCTCGACCTTGACCGGATCGGTCTCCGTCGTCATTCCGAGGCGTCTCGACAGGCGCCCCACATGGGTGTCGACCGGTAGTCCCGGCAGGTCCAGGGCCACGCTGCGCACCACGTTGGCCGTCTTGCGCCCCACCCCCGGAAGCGACGTCAGGTCGGCCATCGATCCCGGCACCTCCGAGTCGTACACCTCGACGAGGCGTTGGGCCATCCCCAGGAGGCTGCGGGCCTTGTTGGCGTAGAACCCGGTGGACCGCACGATCTCCTCCAGCTCGTGGGGCACCGCACCGGCCAGGTCGACCGGCTCGGGATAGGCGGCGAACAGGGCCGGCGTCACCATGTTCACCCGCTTGTCGGTGCACTGCGCCGAGAGGATGGTGGCGGCCAGCAGCTGGAACGGGTTCCCATGGTCCAACTCGCACTCGGCACCCGGGTACTCGTCAGCCAACCGCCGATTCGTCTCGGCGGCCCGCCCCTTCGGTGATCTCGGTCGTCCCACGGAGGGCGACGGTAGCCTCACCCGTCATGGACCGGTGGACCGTCTCCGACGGGACCGACACCGCCACCCTCTCCGGCGATCCGGAGCGCTGGCTGGTCGACCTCGACATCTCCGACCCGACGGTCCCCGGCGACCCGTCCGACGAATTGGGCACCAACGACGACCGGGGACGCCGCCTGCTCGAGGCGGCCACCCAGGCCGTGGTGCTCGAGGGAGGGGGCCGCCTCGAATACTGGATCGAGAAGGTCGACGAGCGCAGCGATGAGGTCCCCACCCGGGCCGGCTTCGTGCCCTACCGCGACCTGCTGCGGCTACGACGGGAACTCCCGGCCCTGCCGACCGACCTGGCGGTTCGGCCCTATCGCGACGCCGACGCCGAGGCATTCATCGAGTGCAACAACCGGGCCTTCGACTGGCACCCGGAACAGGGCGAGATGACACCCGAGGACCTGGCGGCCAAGCAGGCCGAACCGTGGTACGACCCCGAGGGCTTCCTGCTGCTGGAGGAACCCGACGACGACGGACGGCCGACGGTCATCGGCTTCTGCTGGACCAAGGTGCATGCCGACCAGAAGCCGGCGCTCGGCGAGATCTACGCCATCGCCGTGGATCCCGAGCACCATGGTCGGGGCCTGGGTCGCGAACTCACCCTGGCCGGCCTGGCCCACCTCTCGGCCCGGGGCCTGCGCCACGCCATCCTCTACGTGGAGTCCGACAACCGCCCGGCCCGGAAGATGTACCGGGCCATGGGCTTCGAGCGGGAGTTCACGAGCCGGGCCTACCAGCGCATCGTCCGATGACGGGCCTCGGCCCGAGCCGCTACGACCCTGATCGGGCCGGCCTGGAGGCCCTGGTGGCCGAGGTCGGCGAGGCCACCGGCACGGCGATGCCGGCCTACCGGGTCGACCAGCTCTGGCAGGGCCTCTACCGCGACCTCGTCGGCCCCGAGGACGTCACCACGCTCCCCAAGGCGTTGCGCGGTCCACTGGCCGAACTACTGCCTGCCGCCCTCGCCGAGGACACCCGCTCGGTGGGCGACGGTGGCGACACCATCAAATGGCTGTGGCGCCTGGCCGACGGCTCGCTCATCGAGACGGTGCTGATGCACTACGCGGACCGGTCAACGGTCTGCATCAGCACCCAGGCCGGATGCGCCATGGCGTGCGGCTTCTGCGCCACCGGGCAGATGGGCTTCGACCGGCACCTGTCGACCGGCGAGATCGTCGAGCAGGTCGTCAGGGCCCAGGTGGAAGCCGGCGACCGTCGGGTGTCCAACGTGGTGTTCATGGGCATGGGCGAACCGCTGGCCAACTACGACCGGACATGGGCCGCCGTGGAACGCATCCAGGGCGACCTGGGCCTGTCGGCCCGCCACCTGACCATCTCGACGGTCGGGGTGGTGCCCGGGATCCGCCGCCTGGCCGCCGAATCGCTCCCGGTGAACCTGGCCGTGTCGCTGCACGCGGCCGACGACGACCTTCGCGACGAACTGGTGCCCCTGAACCGGCGGTACCCACTGGCCGCCCTGGCCGAGGCGTGTGCCGAGCACGTGGCAGCCACCGGACGTCGCCTCTCGTTCGAATGGGCACTCATCCACGACGTCAACGACCGCCCCGAGGACGCGGCCCGCCTGGCCGACTATGCCCGGCCGCTGGGCGCCCACGTGAACCTGATCCCGTTGAACCCCACGCCGGGATGGCCGACCCGCGGCTCATCACCGGCCCGGGTCCGGGAGTTCGCTGACGAGGTCAACGACCGGGGCGGCAACGCCACCATCCGTCGCACCCGGGGCACCGAGATCGATGCGGCCTGCGGCCAGCTGAGGGCCGACCGTGCCGACGATTCCTCCGACGGGCCCGTCCCCGTGGCCGCTCCGGAACGCCGCCGGTCGTAGAGGTTCCGTCGAGGTAACGCACCGGGGCGCTGACAGACTGGCGCCGTGGAACGCCGCTGGATCAACCGCATGCACCCGCAGACGCTGGCCTCGGCCACGATGCTGCTGTACATCGAAGGCCTGTTCAACCTCGTCCGGGGCCAGACCCTGTTCCTGGTGGGCATCGCCATGTTCCCCGCGGCGTGGGCCATCGCCAACGACCGGCGTTGGGGCTGGCGCCTCGGCGTGGGCGCGGCCGTGGTGGCCATCCTGATCCGACTCTCCTGGTACGGCCTCGGAAGCCCCATGTCGCTGGCCTTCGCCCTGCTGTTCCCGGTGGTGCTGCTCGCCCTGCTGGTCCACCCGCAGAGCCGGGACCACCAGCGGATCTGGTTCAACTGAGGCCCACGCCCGACCCGCTCCCCCGCCCATGACCGGACCCGACCGCCCCCCGGGGATCCCCGATCCCGACGCGCCGCTGCCCACCGGCGACGACAAGGCCACCGCGGTGCGTTCCATGTTCGACGCCATCGCCCCCCGGTACGACCTGGTCAACCGGATCATGACGTTCCGCCTCGACGTGCGTTGGCGCAAGCGCACCGTCCGGCGACTCGACCTTCCCCCGGGCTCGATGGTCCTGGACCTGGCGTGCGGCACCGGCGACCTCTGCCGGGACCTGGCGTCCACCGGCCACCGGCCCGTCGGGATGGACCTGTCGTGGGGGATGCTGGCGTCGGCACGTACCGACGCCCCGCTGGTACATGCCGACGCCCTGCGGCTCCCGGCCGCCGACGGCTCGGCCGACGGAGTGACGTGCGGGTTCGCCCTGCGGAACTTCACCAGCCTCGAACCGTTCCTGGCCGAACTGGCCCGGGTACTGCGTCCCGGTGGTCGGATCGCCCTCCTCGAGGTGGACCGGCCCCGCAACCCGGTGCTCCGCATCGGCCACGGCGTCTACTTCGGTCGGGTCGTACCCCTGGTCGGCGGCCTGCTGTCCAACCGGGACGCCTACCGGTACCTCCCCCGCTCGGTGGCCTACCTGCCGGCCGAGGCCGACCTGCTGGCCACCATTGCCGCCGCGGGCTTCACCGACGTGGCCAAGGACCGCTGCAGTGGCGGTATCGCCCAGTTGCTGACCGCCACCCGGGCCTGAGCCCTGCACCGGCCGATTCCGGCCGGAGCTCGCCGGTCCTCAGGCTGACAGGGCCAGGCCAGCCGCCAGCAACACACCGGCCACCAACTGGGTGCGGCCGGTACGGCCCAACACGTCGATCAGGTCGGGGCCGTCGGCACCGGCCAGCACCCGTCGGACCGCCGGGCCGGCCACCACACCGGCGCCCAGGACCAGCACCGACCACGGGCGCCAGAGGGCACACAACGAACCGGCCACCAGGGCCCCGTCGACCAGCACCACGTAGAGGATCCGGGTCGGCCGGTCGCCCATCCGCACGGCCAGCGTCCGCTTGCCCGAATCGGCGTCGGTGGGGCGGTCCCGCAGGTTGTTGACGACCAGCAGGGCGCAGGCCAGGAACCCCACGGCCACCGCTACCGGCCAGGCCACCGCCGGCACCTCGCGCTGGTGGACGTAGGCACTACCCACGGTGGCCACCAGGCCGAAGAAGGTGAACACGAACACCTCGCCCAGGCCCAGGTACCCGTAGGGCCGGGGGCCGCCGGTGTAGAGCCAGCCCGCGGCGATGCAGGCCACGCCGACCAGCAGCAGCCACGGGGTCACCGCGGCGGCCAGGGTCAGGCCGGCCACCGCGGCCACCGCGAAGGCGACCACCATGGCCACCC
>CAYWBE010000081.1:1725-7414 GCA_964456295.1 uncultured Candidatus Nemicrothrix sp. | reverse complement strand
GTGTGGGGCGCCGTCATGGGCGGCGTGAACCTGCTGCTCCACGGCGCCGGCTGGCTGGAGGGCGGGCTGCTGACGTCCTTCGAGAAGATGGTCATCGACGCCGACCTACTCAACATGGTGACGGCCATGCTCCAGCCCATCACCGTGGACGACGCCGCCCTGGCCGTGGAGGCCATCGCCGAGGTGGGACCGGCCGGCCACTTCTTCGGCACCCGGCACACCCAGGACCGGTACGCCACCGAGCACTTCGCCCCCATGGTCTCCTCGTGGACCAACTTCGAGATGTGGGACGAGGGCGGCCGCCTCGAGTCACACCAGCGGGCCGAGGCGCTGGCCCGCACCCTGATCGACGCCCACGTGGAACCGCCCATGCCCGCCGAACGGCGGGCCGCCCTCGACGAGTTCGTGGACCGCCGGGTCGCCGAGGGCGGCGTCGAGACGGACTACTAGGCCCACACCCGCACCCGCACCCGAGAAACGAGTACCGATCACCATGCCCGACCTTCCCGAGAGCGCACAGGTCGTCGTCATCGGCGGCGGCGTGGTGGGGGCCAGCGTGCTGTATCACCTCACGAAGGCCGGCTGGACCGACGCCGTGCTGCTTGAGCGTCGCGAGCTGACCGCCGGCTCCACGTGGCACGCGGCGGGCGGCATGCACACCATCAACGGCGACCCCAACGTGGCCGCCCTGCAGCGCTACACCGTCCAGCTCTACGAGGACCTCGAGAAGGAGTCAGGCGTATCGTGCGGCCTGCACCTGACCGGCGAGGTGATGCTGGCCGACGACGCCGACCGCATGGACTGGCTCCGCATGGCCCACGCCCGGGGCCGCTACCTGGGCATGCAGACCGAGCTGATCTCGGTGGCCGAAGCGGCCGAGAAGATCCCCTTCATCGTCGAGGAGCACTTCGTGGGTGCCCTGTGGGACCCGGTGGGCGGCCACGTCGACCCATCGGGCGTCACCAACGCCTACGCCACCGCGGCCCGCATGGCCGGGGCGCAGGTCCACCGCAACACATGGGCCCACGACGTCGTCCACCGACCGGACGGCCTGTGGGACGTGGTGACCGAGCAGGGCACCGTGACCTGCGAGCACTTCGTGAACTGCGGCGGCCTGTGGGCCCGCGAGGTCGGACGCATGTGCGGGATCGAGCTGCCCATCCTGGCCATGGAGCACATGTACCTGCTCACCGAGGAGCTCCCAGAGATCCAGCCGTGGCTGGACGCCACCGGCGGGCACGGCATCGGGGCCATCGACTTCGGTGGCGAGATCTACACCCGGGCCGAGGCCGGGGGCCTGCTGCTCGGCACCTACGAGAAGGCCTGTGTGCCGTGGTCGGTGCGCGAGACACCGTGGGACTTCGGCGCCCAACTCCTGACCCCCGACCTGGAGCGCATCGCCCCGTCGCTGGCCGTGGGCTTCGAACATTTCCCCATCTACGCCGATGCCGGCATCCGCCAGGTCATCAACGGGCCGTTCACCTTCGCGTCGGACGGCAACCCGCTGATCGGCCCCATCCGCGGCCAGCGCGGCCACTGGGTGGCCTGCGGGGTGATGGCCGGCCTCAGCCAGGGCGGCGGGGTGGGCCTGGCCATGGCCAACTGGATGACCACCGGCGACCCGGGCTTCGACGTGTGGGGTATGGACGTGGCCCGCTACGGCGACTGGACCACGCCGTCGTACACGAAGGCCAAGGTCATGGAGAACTACAGCCGACGGTTCTCCATCTCGTTCCCCAACGAGGAGCTGCCGGCCGGTCGGCCGCTGCACACCTCGCCCATCCACGGCCGCCTCACCGACGCCAACGCCGTATGGGGGTCGTCGTACGGTCTGGAGCACGCCCTGTGGTTCCAGCGTCCCGGAGTCGAACCGGTCGAGGACGTGACCTTCCACCGGTCCAACGCCTTCGACGTGGTGGCCGAGGAGGTCCACGCGGTACGCACCGGGGTGGGCCTCATCGAGACCACCGGGTTCGCCAAGCACGAGTTCACCGGCCCCGGCGCCCGGGCCCTGCTGGACGGGGTGCTGGCCAACCGGATCCCGGTGGCCGGCCGCATGGCCCTGGCCCCCATGCTGGACCCCGGCGGCCGCCTGATCGGCGACTTCACGGTGGCCACCCTGGCCGACCCGTTCGACGGTGCCGAGACCTTCCTGGTGCTGGGTTCCGGGGTGGCCGAGGGCTACCACGAACGCTGGTTCCGGGCCCGGGTGGCCGACCACCTGGCCGCCGGGGGCGAGGCGGTGGCCTACCGCCCGGTGGGCCACGAGCTGGCCGGGCTGTCCATTGCCGGTCCGGCCGCCCGCGACGTCCTGGCCGCGGTGTCCGGGGCATCGGCCGCGGGTGCCGACGTGTCCGACGGCGGCTTCCGGTTCCGGGACGTCCGCCGGATGGACCTCGGCATGGTGCCGGCCATCGTGGGCCGGATCACCTTCACCGGCGACCTGGGCTACGAGTGCTGGGTGCCGGCCTCACTGCAGCAGCGCCTGTTCGACCTGCTGATGGAGGCCGGCGAGCCCCACGGCATCGGGCTGTTCGGGCTGCGGGCGCTGGACTCCATGCGGTTCGACAAGGGCTTCGGGGCGTGGGCCAGCGAGTTCCGACCCATCTACACGCCGACCGAGGCCGGCCTGGACCCGTTCGTGGCCCTCACGGCCACCGACGGCACCGACCGGGACTTCATCGGCCGTGACGCTGCGGCGGCGGCCCGGGCCGCCGGCCCTGAGCGCCGCCTCTGCCTGTTCACCCTCGACGATGGCGGGACGCCGTCAGAGGCACGGGACGGCGAGACGCTGTCCGGAACGGGCACCGACGTGCTGGGCGACGAGCCGATCTGGCACGACGGTGAGGTGGTGGGCTGGGCCACCTCGGGCGGCTACGCCCACTGGTCGCAGGCCTCGTGTGCCCTGGGCTACGTCCCCGCCGCGGTGGCCGATCCGTCCACGCCGGCCGACGGCTTCGAGATCGAGGTACTCGGCGTACGGCGGGCCGCCACCCGCCGTGACGAGCCCCTGTTCGACCCCTCGGGATCGCGGATGCGAGGGTGACCACCCGATGAGCACCCACGGCCCGGTACACGACGACCCGAACGACCCGATGGTCCGACGGGCGGCCACCGTCGGCCACCGGATGGCCATGGGCCCCGGCGAGCCGGCCCTGTCCGAATGGGCGGCCGCCGGTCTGGAGCTGCCCGACGAGACGGCCATGATGCGCTACCGGCTGGACCGCACGGTGGGCCAGCTGGCCGACGCCGAGGTGGACGGGATCGTCCTGTTCGACCCCATGAACGTCATGTACGTGACGTACGCCCCCAACATGCAGGTCTGGCTGCTGCACAACCAGGCCCGCTACGCCTTCGTGGGAGCCGACGGCACGCTCATCCTGTTCGACTACCCGAACTGCGAGTTCCTGTCGGCCCACAACCCGTTCGTGTCCGAGGTGCGGCCAGCCCGAAACTTCACCTGGTTCCTGTCCGGCGACCGGCTCGACGAGGGGGCCAAGGGCTTCGCTCAGGAGGTAGCCGACCTGGCCCGCACCCACGGTGCAGGCACCCGCCGCGTGGCCATCGACTCGTCGACCACGCTGGGCATCACCTCGCTGCTGGACGAAGGCCTGACCCTCGTGGAGGGCACCCGGATCATGGAGGAGGCCCGCAAGGTCAAGGGCCCCGATGAGCTCAAGGCCATGCGCTGCTCCGCGGAAGGCACCTTCGTGGCCAGCCGGAAGATGTTCGAGGCCATGCGGCCCGGCCTGACCGAGAACCAGCTGTGGGGCGTCCTGTGGGCCGAGATGCTGGCCCGGCACGGCGAGTGGATGGAGTGCCGCCTGCTGGCCGCCGGGGACCGCACCAACCCGTGGTTCCAGGAGTGCAGTGCCTCGGTGGTCGGCGACGGCGACGTGGTGGCCTTCGACACCGACCTGGTCGGGGCCTACGGGATGATGACCGACATCTCCCGGACGTGGGTGTGCGGGGACGCCCCACCCACCCCGGAGGCCCGCCACGCCCACGACCTGGCCGTCGAGCAGATCCACCGCAACACCGAACTGGTCCGGCCGGGCACCACGTTCCACGACCTGGTCCACCGGGCGTGGTTCCCCCCGGAAGAGGACTACCGGCACTACTCCTGCCTGTTCCACGGGGTGGGGCAGTGCGACGAGTACCCGTCCATCCCGTTCCCCAGCGCCTGGGAGGCGTCGGGCTATGACGGGGTGCTGGAACCGGGCATGGTGGTGACCGTCGAGGCCTACGTGGGCGCCCGCTCCGGTGGCCAGGGCGTCAAGTTGGAGAATCAGGTGCTGGTCACCGACGATGGTGCGGAGAACCTCAGCCCGTGGACCCTGGACCTGGAACGATTCGAGAAGCTGTGAGCACCACCAGCCCCGAGGGGCACGAACACGACGACCTGACGACCACCATCCGCCGGATCATGCCGTTCTGCGAGGTGCTGGGCCTGACCGTGGTGCACGCCTCGCCCGAACGGGTGGAGGCCACCGTCGAATGGACCGAGGAGCGCACCACGGTGTTCGGCGGGCTGCACGGCGGCTACGTCATGGCCGTCGCCGACTCGGCCGGCGCCCTGTGCGCGGCCCGCAACCTGGCCGAGGGGGCGGGCACGTCCACCATCGAGTCCAAGACCAACTTCCTACGACCCATCACGTCGGGCACGGCCACCATCGTGGCCACGCCGGTCCACGTGGGCCGGACCACCATCGTGGTCCAGACCGAGGTGCTGCGCGATGACGGCAAGCAGGCGGCCATCACCACCCAGACCCAGATCGTGCTCCCCGCCGGGGGCTGAACGGCTCCGGTCTCAGCGACCCTCGAAGTCGGGCTGGCGCTTCTCGATCCAGGCCCGGGCGGCCTCCCGGGTGTCGGCCGAGCCGAAGTTGGTGGCCTGGGTGGCCGCTTCGGCCTCCAGGGCCTGGGACATCGACGTCTGGGCGCCGTTGTTCAACAGGGCCTTGCTCATCGACAGGGCCAGCGGCGGACCGGCCACGATGCGGGCCACCACGTCGTCCACGTGGGCATCCAGGTCGGCCTCGGCCACGACTCGGTTGACCAGCCCGATCCGGTCGGCCTCAGTGGCGTCGATGACCTCGGCCAGCAGGGCCAGCTCCTTGGCCCGGTGGAGGCCGACCCGCCGCGGCAGCACCCACGAGCCCCCGAAGTCGATGGTCAGGCCACGCCGGGCGAAGATCTCCGAGAACCGGGCCGTGTCGGCCGCGTAGACCAGGTCGCACCCCAGGGCCATGTTCAGGCCGGCGCCGGCGGCCACCCCCCGGACCTTGGCCACCACCGGGTGCTGGCAGTCGTGCAGGGCCATGGCCGAGGCCTTGATCTGGCGGAGGTTTCGCAACGGGTTCGAGGACACGGCACCGGATGCCCGCTTGGACTGTCCACCCACGTCGGCCCCCGAACAGAAGTTTCCGCCGGCCCCGGTGATCACGATGCAGCGCACCGTGTCGTCCACGTTCAGGTCCCGGAAGATCCGCCCGAACTCGGCGAACATCGTCCCGGTCATGGCGTTCATGACCTCGGGACGGTCCATGGTCACGGTGACCACGTCTCCGGACCGCCCCACGACCAGCCCGTCAGCCCCCTCGGGGCACCCGTCCCCCTGCAGGGGGTCAACCTGTCCGCTCATGGGCCCGACGCTAGACCCACCGGACGATCCGACCCCAGTTGGCCC
>CAYWBE010000081.1:0-1625 GCA_964456295.1 uncultured Candidatus Nemicrothrix sp. | reverse complement strand
CCCCGGGCTGAACGACTGGCCCGGTCCGGTCCGTCGGTAGGGTCGGCCCGTGGACCTGAATCTGACGGAGGATCAGGAAACGATCCGTGAGGTGTTCGCCGCCTTCTTCGACGGCGAGACCGGCCCCGAGCGTGCGCGCGCGGCCGAACCCGTGGGCTTCGACACTGCGGCCTGGGAACGCCTCCTGGAGACCGGTGCCCCCGGCATGGGCGTCCCCGGGGCAGCCGGCGGTGGCGGTGCATCACTGGCCGACCTGACCGTGGTGGCCACCGAGGCCGGTGCCCGCATCGCCCCCCTCCCCCTGGTCGACCACGCGGTGGCCGCCCGACTGCTGGCCCAGGTGGCCGCCGACACCCTCGAAGAGGACGCCGGAGCCATCCTGACCGGAACCACCATCGTGGGCCTGGCCATCCGTCCGGCCGTCGACTCGGTGGCCCGCACCGTGCCGGCCGGAGCGGTGGCCCACCGGGTGGTGGCCCTCGACGGCGACCGGCTGCTGATCGACGGACCCGCTACCGGGGAGCTGGCCCATCTGGCCAACCACGGCTGCCTCCCCCTGGCCGACCGCGACCTGTCCGGGGCCACGGTGCTGGCCGCCGGCCCCGACGCGGTGGCCGCCCACGCCCGGGCCGTCGACGAGTGGCGGACCCTGACCGCGGCCACCCTGGTCGGCATGGCACGAGAGGCGCTCGCCCTGGGCGTCGCCTACGTGCAGGAACGCGAGCAGTTCGGCCGACCGGTGGGCAGCTTCCAGGCCGTCCAGCACCTGCTGGCCGACCTTCCGGGCCTGGTGGACGGGGCCCACCTGCTGACGGCCAAGGCGGCGTGGGCCGGCGACCGGGCCACGGCAGGGATCGCCGGCGTGCTGGACGTCGACGCCAACGACGTCACCGACTTCGAGGCCCTGGCCGCCATGGCCCTGCTGACGGCCGGCGAGGCCGCCGCGCTGGCCACCGACCGCAGCCTCCACGTGCACGGTGGCTACGGCTTCAGCGAGGAGTACGACATCCAGCTGTACTACCGCCGGGCCAGGGCGCTCTCGTACCTCCTGGACGACCCGGCCCGCGAGTCCCGCCGCCTGGCCGGCATGTTCCTGGGAGCGACGGAGCTCCCGGAGGCCGTGGGCTGATGGACTTCTCCCTGGGCGAACGGGCCGAGGCCTTCCGCGACGAGGTCCGGGCCTTCCTGGCCGAGCACCTGACAGCCGACGTGGTCGAGCGCATGCACGCCACCGGCACCTTCAACGACAAGGACTTCAACGCGGCCATGGCCGAGGCCGGGCTCCTGGCCGGCGCGGTGCCCGGCTACGGCGACCGCGACCCCATCGAGCTGTACGTCCTGTTCAACGAGTTGGAGAAGGCGGGCGCCCCCTACGACGGCCTGGCCGTCACCATGCTGGTGGCCGGCGTGGTCCACGCCGTGGGCACCGACTTCCACCACACCGAGGTGCTCGAGCGGCTCCTCACCGGCCGCTACAACTGCTGTCTCGGCTACAGCGAGCCCGACCACGGGTCGGACGTGGCAGCCATCACCACGAAGGCCGTCCGGGACGGCGACGAGTGGGTGATCGACGGCCAGAAGATGTGGACCACCATGGCCCACGAGGCCGACTGGGTGATCCTGCT
>CAYWBE010000080.1:5083-7418 GCA_964456295.1 uncultured Candidatus Nemicrothrix sp. | reverse complement strand
ACGCGGTCGATGATCAAGATGCAGCACCTCCAGCCGGAGATGAAGAAGATCCAGACCCGGCACAAGGGCGATCGGGAGGCCATGAACCGGGAGATGATGGCCTTCTACCAGGCCAACAACATCAACCCGATGGGTGGCTGTCTCCCGCTGCTGATCCAGGCACCGGTGTTCATGGTCCTCTACAACGTGTTGCGGGGCATGACGCGGAGGCTGTCCGACATCGGCGACAGCGCCGGGTGGGTCGCCGGACGGTTGGTTGGTGGGTCCGAGCCGATCCTCACCGGGGCACCGAACGACTCCCAGGCCTTCTATCCGGCATATGTCGACCCGGGTTCAGAGCTCTTCGTGGACCTGGCCGGCGAGACCGAGATGCTCTTCCTGGGCTTCGACCTCTCCCGGTCGGCCAGTACGGCGTTCTCCCAGAGCCTGGGCGCCGCGCTGCCCTACGTCGTGTTGATCCTGATCGTGTTCGCCAGCTCGTGGGTCCAGCAGCGGCAGATCCGGGGCCGGAATCCCGATGCGACGATAAATCCGCAGCAGCAGATGCTGATGAAGGTCATGCCGTTCTTCCTGCCGGTGATCTCCTTCAGCCTGGATGCCGCGCTGGTCGTGTACTTCGTGGTGTCGAACCTCTACCGGATCGCCCAGCAGGCGTACATCACCAGGACGTTGTACGGCCCCGGACGGGAACAGCCCGAGGTGGTCGTACCGGCCAAGTCCGAGCCGGCCGGGAAGTCCGGCCAGGCCCAATCGGGGGGCAAATCAGGCGGAAAGTCGGGTGGCAAGTCGGGTGGCAAGTCGGGTGGCAAGTCGGGCGACAAGTCCGGTAGCAGCCCTCAGAATTCGCCCTCGACCAGCGGATCTGTCCGGCAGGGACGGACGACTGCCGGACAAAGCAAGAATGATTCTCAGAAGATCGACGATGGAGTGTCCAGCAAGGACGATTCCCAATCACGTTCTACACGTGGTCGGAAGTCGAAGCCCTCGACCTCCCCGGCGAAGAAGAAGGCGGGTCGTCGTGGACGCAGTGCCGCGTCCGACGACTCGATGACAACCGACAAGCGGCCGCCGGCAGGTCGTACCGGTGGGGGTCGGACGACCCCTCCCGGAACGGCCCGCGCGCGCAGTGCCAAGAAGAAGAACAGGAGGAAGTGAACCATGGAGTGGATCGAAACCACTGGTGTCACGCTCGATGAAGCAAAGGAACGTGCCCTGGATCGGCTGGGAGTAGCCGAGGACGAGCTCGAGGTGGAGGTGCTCGTAGAGGCCTCCCGGTCGATGCTCGGGCTGAAGAAGACCGAGGCTCGTCTCCGGGCGCGTGTGAGGCCGACCAGCCCACGACCCAAGGTGGAACGTCGTGACCGGAACCGTCGGAATGATCGCAACGGCCGCGGCCGTGGCGGTCAGTCCAAGGGCGCTGACCAGGACCGAGGTGACCAGAACAGGAGCCGTGGGGCCGGTCAGGGTGGTGGAAACCGCCAGAAGGGCGAGGAATCGCGTGGCGGCAACCGCCGTCGCCGTGGTGGACAGGGTCAGCAGGAAGCTGGTGCCGGGACCACCCAGAAGACCGCTGATCGTCGAGATCGGAACGAAGAAGAGTCGACGAAGGTGTCGACCGATGGAAACGGTCGTGGGAGCGATCGGGAGAGGGCTGACGTGGAGACCATGGATCTGCAGACGCAGGCGCGAATTACCGAGGAATTCGTCCAGGGACTGCTGGACCGGATGGGGCTCGAGGCCCGGGTGGCCAGTCGTATCGAGGAGGATCGCCTGACCGTCGAGGCGCAGGGCCTGAACCTGGGCCTGGCCATTGGTCAGCGCGGAGAGACGGTACGCGCCATTACCGAGCTGTCCCGAACCCTTGTGCAGCGCAGTTCAGATGGTCAGGCCGATGGTAGGTTGACCGTGGATATCGGTGGCTACCGTGAGCGTCGTCGGACCTTCCTGGCCGACTTTGCACGGACACAGGCTGAAGCGGTCCTCGAGGACGGTCGTCCGCGTGCCCTGGAGCCCATGGGTGCCGCCGATCGCAAGGTGGTGCACGACACCGTCGGCGAGATCGATGGTCTGGCCACCTCGTCGGAGGGGAGCGATGCCGACCGACGGGTCGTGATCTCGCTGGTCGAGGCCTGATCTGGCAGGTGTCGATTCGCTGGCAGTGATTCGTTAGCGGAATGCGTTCCGTTGAGCAGCTGCTCGGCCACATTCTGGAACAGGCGGTCGTTGAGGGATATCTGACCTCCACGGCGGCCTCCGAGGGACCCGCGCACAGCGCGGGTTTCTTGGGTTTTCAGGAGCTTGTTTTTCAGGGACAGGTTCCTCAGGGACAGGTTCC
>CAYWBE010000080.1:0-4983 GCA_964456295.1 uncultured Candidatus Nemicrothrix sp. | reverse complement strand
TCAGGGACAGGTTCCTCAGGGACAGGTTCCCCAGGAACAGGCCCTGTCGGGCCAGTGGCCGCTCGATGATGCTGTGGCGGTCGATCTGGGGACGGGGGGCGGTGTCCCCGGGCTGGTGTTGGCCGCCACGACTCCCTGGCAGTGGGTTCTGGTGGATCGGGGGGAGCGACGGGCGATCTTCCTCCGGTGGGCGGTACGTCAACTGGGACTCGAGGATCGGGTGGAGGTCAGGTGTGTTGATGCCGTCGACGTGGGGCGTGGAGCGCTTCGTGGTAGGGCATCGCTGGTGACGGCACGAGGTTTCGCCCCGCCGGGACCTACTGCTGAGTGCGCGGCGCCCCTGTTGGCCGAGGGAGGGGTCCTGGTGGTCAGCGAGCCACCCATCGCTACCGGCCACCGTTGGCCGGATGCGGGCCTGGGCCTTCTGGGCCTGGCTGACGCTGGAAGTTGGGTCGCTGGGGAGGTCTCGGGAACAGCGAGCTATCAGGCGATGGTTCGCGTGGAATCCTGTCCGGATCGGTTTCCCCGTCGATTTGCGCGGCAGACGGCAGATCCCCTGTTCTGACGGGCCGTTCTGACGGCTCTCCGGGGCCTCGGTCGCGGAATGTTCCACGTGGAACACTCCGAGGGTTCGGGGATTTCCCGTTGGGTGCTTGTCTTTTCCCACTGGTCTGGCCATGATGCCCGGGATGTCCCTGAACCCCGCTTCAACCCGAGTCATCGCTGTCGCGAACCAGAAGGGCGGGGTGGGCAAGACCACCACGACCATCAATCTGGGTGCCTCGATGGCTGTGGAGGGGCAGCGGGTGTTGATCGTGGACCTCGATCCTCAGGCAAATGCCACTACCGGTGTCGGTGTGAGTTCGAGGGAGCTGGAACGGTCGATCTACGACGTCATCGTCCAACAGGCGTCGGCTTCGGACATTCGCCGGCCCACGGATGTCCCAAATCTGGACATTCTTCCGTCCAGTCAGGCGTTGGCTGGAGCGGAGATCGAGCTTGTAACGGCATTCAGTCGTGAACATCGGCTGGATCGGGCATTGGCGGAGATCGTCGAGGACTATGACGTAGTGCTCGTCGACTGCCCACCCGCACTCGGACTATTGACCATCAACGCGTTGGTCGTGGCCAACGAGGTCCTGGTCCCGATCCAGTGTGAGTACTACGCCCTCGAGGGACTTGGCCAGTTGATCGGCAATGTGGACCTGGTCAAGGCGCATCTCAATCCCAACCTCGAGGTGTCGACCATCGCCCTGGTCATGTACGACGCCCGGACCAAGCTCTCTGAGCAGGTGGCGGGCGAAGTCCGGGCCTTTTTCGGTTCAAAGGTGTGTCGACAGGTTATTCCCCGGTCGGTGGGCCTCTCGGAGGCGCCGTCCTATGGACAGCCCATCAACGTGTACGACCCGACGTCCAGGGGGGCCGTGGCCTACCGGGAACTGGCCCGCGAGGTACTCCGTGGCCCGGTGATCAGTGAGCAGTTGGGCGAGAGCACGGTGGCGGATGACGAGAGCAGTGGATCGGGAGCCGGTCCGGAGGAGGTTCAGGCATGAAGAAGGGTGGACTTGGACGAGGCCTTTCGGCGCTCATTCCGGAGAGTGGCGTGGTCCCGGAGAGTGGCGTGGTCCCTGAGGTCGGCCGGGTTGCCGAGGGGTCCGGGGACCTGGAGAGTGGCGCGGGTCCCGGGGAACAGCCGGGGGGCTTGCCTGGTGGTGGTCAGGGGGAACCTGGCGCTGAGGGCACCGCTGGAGATGCCCACCTTGAGGCGGTGGCCATCGCCGACATCGAGCCGAATCGGTACCAGCCGCGTCGGGTGTTCGACGACGAGAGGATGGCTGAGCTCACAGAATCGATCCGCGAGATCGGGGTGCTGCAGCCGATCCTCGTACGCCGGACCGCAGAGGGGTACGAGCTGGTAGCCGGCGAGCGCCGTTGGCGGGCGGCTCGTCGAGCAGGATTGGGAACCATTCCTGCAATTGTTCGAGAGGCTGGTGACCGGGACAGCCTCGAGCAGGCCATTGTCGAGAACGTCCACCGCGATGACCTCAACCCGTTGGAGGAGGCGTCGGCTTTCCATCGCCTGATGGACGAGTTCGGGTTGACGCAGCACCAGGTGGCGGTCCGGGTGGGGCGGAGCCGCCCCTCGGTGGCCAACGCCCTGCGTCTGCTGCACCTTCCGGATGGCGTGCAGCAGATGATCATGGACGGTGCCCTCGGGGCGGGCCATGCCCGTTCGCTGGCTGGCGTGGGCGATCGGCAGCTGGTCGAGCGCCTCGCCGCCCGGGTGGTGGACGAGGGACTCTCGGTCCGGCAGGTCGAGGAGCTGGTGAGGAGCCTGGACGAGGTCGAGGATCCGGAAGTGGAGCGGCCTGACGAGGTGGTGCCGACGCGGGACGCGGCCCTTCTGGAGGTCGAACGGATACTCGGTGACCGCTACGACACCAAGGTCCGGGTGGTCACCCGGGGCCGAAAGGGTCGCATCGTCGTGGAGTTCGCCGATCGGGACGACCTGCAGCGGCTGTTCGAACTTCTGGGTGGTTGAACTGCACTGATTCCGAGCGACGCCGAGGGTTCACCCGGAGGCGTCCGGTGGTTCTCCCATGGGGTCGGCCAGCCAGTCGGTGATGGCGCCGGCCAGGCAGTCGGCGATCTCCGCGGTGGCCAGGACGATGGTGGATGCCGGGGCCAGGGTGCACAGCACGGCCGGCATCCGGGTCTGCCGGAGGATGGGGAGGCGCCGGCCGGTGCAGATGGCCTTCGCCGCTTCGTCGGTTGCTGCTTCGAGGTGGATCCGCAGCGCCCGGTCCAGGGCTCGGGCACATCGGTGGGCCAGTCGGAGGCCACCTTCGGAGTGGAAGCCCTCCGTGGAGAAGTAGTCGGCCCGAGATTGAGAATGATTCTCAAGTCGAAGTCCCAGATAGATGCTGGCCTCGAAGTCGTTGGCCGCTCCAGCCTGGATGGCCTCGTCCGCCTGGTCCAGGTCCAGGACGTGCGCGCCGCGGGCTCGAAGTAGTCGGGTGAGGGCAGCAGCGAGGGTGGCGGTGCCCCCGAACTCGCCGATGGTGATTCGCTGGTCGATCAGGTCGGGTCGGCCCCTACGAAGCCGGTCCAACTCCCGGACCTGGGCCACCGGCTGGCGTCCAGCGGTCCGACCCAGGAGGCGCTTCAGGTTGTCGACGGTGAGCGGCCCGGCAATGCCGTCGGCAGCCAGGCCCACATTGCGTTGGAACTCCGTGATGGCCGCTGCGGTGTCGGGTCCGAGGATCCCGTCGATGCGGCCGGCGTCGAATCCGAGGCTGCCCAGGCGGAGTTGGAGGTCGGCCACGTCGTCGCCCCGGAACATCGGCGCATGGAGGTAGAGGTGGCGGTCACCGAGTCGATGGCCTGCCTCCACGAGGGCGGCGTGGGTGGCGTCGTCGACCGTTCCGTGCTCATCCAGGCCCCGTTCGGCCTGGAAGCCCAGCAGGGCCCGGGTGGTGTCGGGCCCGAACGAACCATCGGCCACCTCGTGCTGGTCGACGGGATGGCCGGCATCGGCGAGACGACGGTGCAGGTCGTGGATCGTTGGATCGTCCGGTCCGGTCATGGTCTGGACCGCGTCCCCGTGGTCAGGTGCGGCGGCCGTTCCTGTTCCTCGTGGCGGCCTAGAGGTGGGGGGCCAGCTCCTCGAGCAGTTGGGGCTTGCCCTTGGCCCCCACGATCCGGGTGGCGGGCTGACCGTCGGCGAACAGGATCAGGGTCGGGATGCTCATGACCTCGAAGCGGCGGGCCAGTTCCGGGGCCTCGTCGACGTTGACCTTGGCGATCCGGACCGAACCGCTCTGTTCGGCGGCGATCTCCTCGAGGATCGGAGCGATCATCTTGCAGGGCCCACACCACTCGGCCCAGAAGTCGACCAGGACCGGCTCGGTCGCCGAGCCGATCTCCTCGTCGAAGGTGGTCTCGGACAGGTTGCTGATGGCGCCGGCCATGGGATCTCGTTTCCCTCGTGTCTTGTCCTCACGTGGTGGAGGACGGGTTGGACATTGCGCCCACCACCGGTCGCCCCGAACCGTTCGTCGACCGTGGCTGGTCGGCGGCGGCAGGGGCGAGGACGGCGACGCCCATCGTGGAGCGTAGGCCGCTGACGCCGGTTCAGTCGGTACGGCTCTCCAGCCACCGTTCGGCGTCGATGGCGGCCATGCACCCAGAGGCGGCAGCGGTGATGGCCTGCCGGTAGGTGTGGTCCTGCACGTCGCCGCACGCGAACACGCCATCGACGTTGGTGGTCGATCGGTCGGCTCCGGTGACGAGGTAGCCGGCGTCATCCATGTCCAGGATCCCGGTGAAGAGGTCGGTGTTCGGCCGGTGGCCGATGGCGATGAAGACGCCGGTCACCGGCAGGACGCGCGTCTCGTCGGTCACGGTGTCCCGGAGGGCGAGGCCCTCCACCTTCGTCTCTCCGAGGACGTCGTCCACCACCGAGTTCCAGGCGAACTCGATCCGGGGATTGTCGATGGCCCGCTGCTGCATGATCTTCGACGCCCTGAGCTCGTCCCGTCGGTGGACGAGGGTCACCTTGGAGGCGAACTTGGTGAGGAAGCCGGCCTCTTCGAGTGCGGAGTCACCGCCACCGACCACCGCGATCTCCTGGTCGCGGAAGAAGAACCCGTCGCAGGTGGCACAGGTGGAGAGTCCGTGGCCGATCAGTCGTTGTTCGGCCTCCAGGCCCAGCATGACCGACCGTGCTCCCGTGGACACGATGACGGCGTCCGCTCGGTACGTCGGCTGGTCTGCGGCGGGGTCCCCGACCCAGATCCGGAACGGTCGTTGCGAGAAGTCGACCCGGGAGACCTTGGCCGTCACGATCTCGGCGCCGAACCGTGCCGCCTGGGCACGCATGTCGATCATCAGCTGGGGGCCCATGATTCCATCGGGGAAGCCGGGGAAGTTCTCGACCTCGGTGGTCAGCATCAACTGACCACCCGGCTGGTCGCTGGTCGA
>CAYWBE010000079.1:0-7527 GCA_964456295.1 uncultured Candidatus Nemicrothrix sp. | reverse complement strand
AGAGGCGGGACGACGCCGAGCTCTACCGGCACCTGGCCACCCTGGATCTGGATGCTCCGGTCATGGCCGACGTCGAGGACCTGCGGTGGACCGGTCCTGCCGACCACCTCGAGGCAGTGTGCGCCCACATCGACGCCCCGCGCATGGCCGAGCGGGCCCGTCGGCTGGCCGCCGAACGAGGGGTCACCACCTAGCCCGGAGTCCGCCGCGGTCGGCAGCGGATCAGTCCAGGAGTTCGAGGACCTGGGCCACCGTGCCCACCCGGGTCACGATGGCCCGGTTGTCGGGCTTGACGAACCCGGCGGCGACCGTGTCGTCCAGGAACGCCTCGAGGTTGGCCCAGAAGCCGGGTGACCCGGGCGCCCCACCGTCCAGGAGGGCGATCGGCTTGGGTCGGTCGTGCAGGCCCAACTGGGTCCACGTGGCCGCCTCGAACACCTCCTCGAGGGTGCCGTAGCCACCGGGTAGACCACAGAACGCGTCGGACCGGGCGTACATGGTGCGCTTGCGTTCGTGCATGTCGGCCACCTCGAGGCGTTCGGTGAGGTACCGGTGGGGAACCTCGTGGCTGAACAGGCCCGACGGGATGACCCCGACCACCCGACCGCCACCGTCGAGCACCGCGTCGGCCAGCGTGCCCATCACCCCGATCCCCGCACCGCCGTAGACCAGGTCGGTTCCGGCGACCGCCATGGCAGCACCCAGCTCACGGGCCAGGTCCAGGACCGAGTCGTCGCTGCCCGACCTGGATCCGCAGAAGACCCCGAGGGCCGGCGCCCGGCTGATGGGTCGGGAGCTGTCCGGCCGGGAGGGTGGAGCGTCGGGATGACCGGTCATCCTCGGACGGTACCGGTCGACTCCGAGGTGGGGCGACCGCATTGGGTACCCTCTGTCCACCATGGCCGAACACACGATGTCCGAACGCCTCGACGGGCTGGGTGAACGCCGCGAGGCGGCGATCCACGCGGGTCCCGAGCGGGCCGTTCAGCGCCAGCACGACAAGGGCAAGATGCTGGCCCGCGAGCGGATCGAGTACCTGCTCGATCCCGGCTCCTTCCACGAACTCGACATGCTGGCCCGCCACCGGGCACACGAGAGCGGCATCGAGGAGCGCCCCTACACCGATGGCGTGATCACCGGGTGGGGCACCATCGACGGCCGCAAGGTCTTCCTGTTCTCCCAGGACTTCACGGTGTTCGGTGGGGCCCTGGGCGAGGTGTTCGCCGAGAAGATCCACAAGGTCATGGACCTGGCACTCAGCGTCGGCGCGCCGTTCATCGGCCTCAACGACGGAGCCGGGGCCCGCATCCAGGAGGGCGTGGTCAGCCTCGACGGCTACGGCGGGATCTTCTGGCGCAACGTCCAGGCCTCGGGCGTCATCCCGCAGATCAGCGTGATCCTCGGGCCGTGTGCCGGCGGTGCCGTCTACAGCCCGGCCATGACCGACTTCATCTTCATGGTCCGCGAGAAGTCGCACATGTTCATCACCGGTCCCGACGTGGTCAAGACGGTGACCGGCGAGGAGGTCACCCTCGAGGAACTGGGTGGTGCCGGCAGCCACTCGACCAAGTCCGGTGTGGCCACCTTCGTCTGCGATGACGAGCAGGAGGTCCTCGACGAGGTCAAGGCGCTGCTGTCCCAACTGCCGTCCAACAACCTGGAGGAGGCACCGGTCATCGAGACCGACGACCCGGGCGACCGTCTCTGCCCCGAGTTGAACGACCTCATGCCCGACAGCGCCAACGTCCCCTACGACATGCGGACCGTCATCTCGACGGTGCTCGACGACGGCGGCTTCCTCGAGTACCACGCCGCATGGGCCGGCAACATCGTGTGTGGCTTCGGGCGCCTCGACGGTCGCAGCGTCGGGGTGGTCGGCAACCAGCCCATGCACTTCGCCGGGGTGCTCGACATCGAGGCCTCGGAGAAGGCGGCCCGGTTCGTCCGGACGTGCGACGCCTTCAACGTCCCGATCATCACCTTCGTGGACGTGCCGGGGTTCCTGCCCGGCGTCGACCAGGAGTACGGCGGGATCATCCGCCACGGGGCGAAGCTCCTGTACGCCTACTGCGAGGCCACCGTGCCCCGCATCCAGGTCATCACCCGCAAGGCCTACGGCGGGGCGTACGTCGTCATGGACTCCAAGTCGGTGGGTTCGGACCTCTCGCTGGCCTGGCCGACCGCCGAGCTGGCCGTCATGGGTCCCCAGGGCGCCGTGGAGATCGTCCATCGGCGGGAACTCCAGGAGGCGCCGGACCCCGAGGCCCGACGGCTCGAGCTGGTCGATGAGTACACGGAGAAGTTCGCCAACCCCTATGTCGCCGCTGAGCGCGGCTACGTCGACGACGTGATCGACCCGGCCGACACCCGGGCCAAGCTGGTGGCCGGCCTCCGCATGCTGGTGACCAAGCAGGAGGAGTCCCCCCACCGCAAGCACGGGAACGTGCCCCTCTAGGGGCCGGTGGGTCAGGGCCGATGGACCAGGGGCCAGCCGTGGAAGCCGGGCACGCCGGAGACCGGGAGCCGTCGGGCATCCGGGTCACCGCCGAGGGGGCGACCCCCCAGGAGCTGGCGGCCATCCTGGCTGCCGTGGAGGCGCTCTGGCCACGGGCGGCCGACACCGCGAGGACGCCACCCGATCCGGGGGCCTGGCGGTTCTCGGGCCGGTGGTGGAAGGCCGGCAGCCTCCCGGTCCGGCGGTCCTAGGTCGGCAATGGGGACCAGTCGGGACCGGGCACGGTGACCAGGTCCCCCAGGCGTTCCAGGTAGTCCCGGCGCGGGATCTCCCGGGCCCCCAGCCGAGCAAGGTGCGGGGTACGCCACTGCACGTCGACAAGGCGGGGGGACGACCCGGAGGTACCCGATCCGGTGGTCATCAGGCTGACGAGGCCGTGGAGGGCAGCCTTGGAGGCGTCGGTGCGGCGGTGGAACATCGACTCCCCGGCGAACAGGCCACCGATGGCCACCCCGTAGAGGCCGCCGGCCAGGCCCTGTTCGTCCCACGCCTCGACCGAGTGGGCCCAGCCCAGCCGGTGGAGTTCGGTGTACGCCGCGGCGATGCGTTCGTCGATCCAGCCACGCTCCCGGGCCGGATCGGCACAGGCCACCACGACGTCGGCGAACGCCGTGTCGACCCGGATCTCGTAGCGGTCCAGCGAGCGTCGCATCGATCGGGAGACCCGTAGGTCGTCCACCTCCAGGACGCCCCGGGGGTCGGGCGACCACCAGGCCATGGGCCCGCCGGGCTCCACCGGCATGGGGAACAGGCCCGACCGGTAGGCGGTCAGCAGCGTGCCGGGGTCGATGTCGGCTCCCACGCCGACCACCCCGTCGGGGTCGGCCGTGTCGGCCGGGGGGAACGCCCAGGCGCTCGGCGTCGGTTCGACCGGAGGGTCCGTCCGGGGCATCAGCGTGGTCCCGGCGTCCCGACCGGTGGCGGTGACGGGACGGTCAGCCGGCTTCGATGGTGACCGACCGGACGAACACGTCCCGGGTCGGGCCACCGCCGTACGGCGAGGTCTCGTCCACCTGGTAGAGGTCCATCATCGACCGGAGCACCTCGGTGCCGGCCGCGTCGGCGTGGCCGAAGACGATGTAGGTGCCCTGGGCGTCGAGCAGCGACGTCCGGTCGCCGGTGGCGAAGAAGAACTGGGCCCCCGAACTGTCCGGGCCGGCTGACCGGGCCATGACCAGGTCACCGGCCCGGTAGGTGAACGGGCCGATGAGCTGCCCTGACGTGGTGGACAGGAACTCGCCACCCTCGTCGGGGATGGTGTAGCCGGGCCCGCGGTCGGACCAGTCGTTGGTGGTGGGCGCACCGCCCTGGATGATGTCGATCGACGGGTCGAACCGGAACAGCATCGTGCCGTCGTAGTAGCCGTAGCGGGTGAGGACCACGAAGTTGTTGACCGTCTCCGGGGTTCGGGACTTGTCCAGGGCGACTCGGATCTCGCCCTCGGTGGTGTCGAACACCGCGGTGTAGGACACGCCGGGCGCCAGGCACCAGGTCGGTCGGCTGGTGAAGGCCAGGCGGGGGGCGTCGGAGCCGTCGGTGGCCGGGCAGTCGTCGGGCACCGGCAGGGTCGGTGTCGCCGCCTCGCCACCGGATCCCGATCCGGCCGAACCCACCACCACGAAGGCGAGGCTCCCCACCATCATCAGGGCCAGGACGCCGGCCACCACCCGGATGGTGGTCGAGCGTTGCTTCGGGGATCCTCCGGTGCGGCGAGCCATGGCCCGGCACCCTACCGACGTCCGTACCCATGATCGGCGGGCATACCTGCGACAGGCGGCGCATGGGGCCCCGGTAGCGTGGGGCCCCGTGGCACTCGTCGTCCAGAAGTTCGGAGGCACCTCGGTCGCGGATGCGGACCGCATGCGCGAGGTGGCCGACCACGTCGCCCGCACCGTGCGGCGCGGCGACCAGGTGGTGCTCGTGGTCTCGGCCATGGGCAAGGAGACCGACGAACTGCTCCGCCTGGCCGGCGAGGTGTCTACCATCCACCCGGGCCGGGAGATGGACATGCTCATCACGGCCGGTGAACGCAAGGCCATGGCCCTGGTGTGCATGGCCCTGCACCACATCGGGATCGACTCCGAGTCGTTCACCGGGAGCCAGGCCGGGTTCCTCACCGATACCAACCATCGGAACGCCAAGATCGTCGACGTCCGGCCCGAGCGGGTCCGGGCTTCGTTGGACGCCGGTCGGGTGCCGGTGGTCGGTGGTTCCCAGGGCGTGTCGACCGACAACGACGTGACCTTCCTGGGACGGGGCGGGTCCGACACCACCGCGGTGGCCATCGCCCATGCCCTGGGCGCGGACGCCTGCGAGCTCTACACCGACGTGACCGGGGTGTTCACCACCGATCCCCGGGTGGTGCCCACGGCGCGTCGGATGCCCGCCATCTCGTACGACGAGCTGCTCGAGATGACGGCCACCGGATGTCCCAAGCCGGCCATGCGGTCGGTCGAATACGCACGCACCCACGGGGTGCGCCTCCACGTCCGTTCCGCCTTCACGTGGCAGGAGGGGACGTGGGTCGATGAGGAGGTACCCGACATGGAACAGGCCATCGTCTCGGCGGTCACCCACGACGCGTCCGAGGCCAAGATGACGTTGGCCGGTGTGCCCGACCGGCCCGGGGTGGCGGCCACGGTGTTCCGTGCACTGGCCGACCTCGAGGTCAACGTCGACATGATCGTGCAGAACGTGTCGGCTCAGGGCGTGACCGACATCTCGTTCACCGTGCCCCACGGCGACCTGGCCCGGGCCATGGAGCACACGGCGCAGCTGGCCGACGAGGTGGGTGCGGCCGGCGTGTCGTCGGACGACTCCATCGCCCGGGTGAGCGTGGTGGGAGCCGGCATGCGGTCCAACCCGGGCGTGGCCGCCACCATGTTCGAGACCCTGGCCGCCTCCGGGGTGAACATCCAGATGATCTCCACGTCGGCCATCCGGGTGAGTTGCGTGGTGGACGGCGACCAGGTGGAGGATGCCGTGCGGACCCTCCATGACGCCTTCGGCCTGGCCGACGGCTGACCCCGGGTCCTCTGCCGCCCGGTGACGGCGGCCTTCCCCCGCTCGGCCACGAACCTGAAGGTGCTCCCGATGACCATTGATCCACGACCGGCGTTGGCCGGCATGATCTTCAGCGCGCTGCTCATGCTGACTGCCTGTGGCTCTCCGGGGTCGGAAGCCGATGCTGGGGCAGGGAGCGGCGACGGGGCCTCTGGACCGGTGTCCACCGTGGCGCCGACCACGTTGCTGGAGGTGTCGACCACGACCATCTCGTCGGATGCGGCCCGGAGCGGCTTCGTGACCGACGTGGCCGCGGCGGCCCCCATCCTCAGGGGACTCTCCGAGGATGACCTGGGGTGCGTGGCCGATCGGTTGCTGGTCGAACTGGAGCCCGCCGACGTGGTGACCCTGACCAGGAACGGGCCGCGTCCGGATCAGGCGGAGTTGGCCGTGGCCGCCCTGCGGGACTGCGACCTGGTGCTCCACGTGGTGGGCCTGGGGATCGGGCAGTCACTGGCTGCCGACCCGGACGCACCGCCCATCGAACCCTCCTGCCTGCTGGAGGGGGTCACGGCAGACGACCTGGTGCCGTTCCTGCAGGCCAGGTTCGAGACGGGCGTGGTGGACCTGATCGACGATGAGGCCGCCGACCTCCTGGGTGGTACCCCGGTCATGGCCAACGTGATCCGGTGCAGCACCGAGGCCATGTTGGGGGTATCGGCCGACGCGCCGACGGTGTGCGCCGGCCTGGCCGATCGTCTGGGTCGGATGATGACCTCGCTGATGGAGATGGAGATGGAGTCCGATCCGGGAGGTGAACCGGACCCCTTCGACCTGGTCGGGGTCTTCCAGGTGACCGACGAGGTGTTCGCCTGGCTGGTGGACGAGGTGCCGGCCGAACTCCGGGGTGATGCCGAACTGGTCCGGGACGCCACGAGCCGCATCGGGACCCTGATGGCCGAGGCGCTGGCCGACCTGGCCGAACCCACCGGTGACGACCCGGCGGCCGACGAGGAGCGGATGGTGGCCTTCCTGGGCGTCATGGCTCGCATCGGGGCGGACCTGGAGGCCGACATGGACCAGGTCGATGCGGCGTCGGCCCGGCTGCGGGACTGGACCATGGCCACCTGCGGTGACTCGTCGTCCATGTTGTTCGAACTGTTGACGGGCATGGGTTCGTGATGTCGAGGGGCGGTACCTCCGGGGTCGCCCTCCTGGTCGCCGTCCTGATCGTGGCCCCGGCATCGGGTTGTGGTGGCACGTCGACGGTGGTCGAGCCGGCGCCGACGGTTCCGGTTCCCACCGTGGTGGTGGACGTTCCGGTACCGGCCCCGACCTCGACGACCTCGACGGCCCCGGCCACGACGGTCGCCCCCACCACCACGTTGGCGGTGGCCACCACGGTCGCCCCGGCCCCGACCAGTGCCGCCCCGACGACCTCGCTGGCCGGCGGGCCCATCGGCGAGGCGCCCCCCGGCTTCTGTGCCGAGCTGGCCATCGAGTCGGGTGGGCTGATCCTGGAGGTGGAGCGGGTCCTGCCCGCCGACGGCCAGCTCGATCCGCTGAGCCAGCGTGCCCTCCTCCTGGCGACCCGGAACCTCCTGGCCTGGACCAACAACCGGATCCCGGCCGAGCTCCACGACGACGTCGGCCTGTTGAACCGGGTCTATGCCGACCTGGGGATCGAACTGGACGGCCTGGACTCCGAGATGGTGACCATGCCGCGTCTCCAGGCGCTCGTCTTCACCTACGTCTTGGACTCGCCGGTGGTGGACGCCGACCAACTGGACCTGTCGGCCCGTCGACTGGCCGCCTTCGTGGACCGCTCGTGTGGCCATGGCTTCCCGATCATGGAGTCGATGGCCGACCTGTTCACCCCCGTCCCGGACCAGTAGCGGGGGAATCGATGGGTGGGCTGCGTGACGCCTGCCCGTCGAACCCACGGCAGGCCGGTGGTGGGCCGTCGGTAGCCTGACGGGCATGGACATCGCAATCGTCGGCGCCACCGG
>CAYWBE010000078.1:0-7670 GCA_964456295.1 uncultured Candidatus Nemicrothrix sp. | reverse complement strand
TGGCGCCCATGCCGGTGTACATGACGAACATCGAGCCGGAGAGCTTGGTGCCCCGGGCCACGTCCAGCAGGCCCAGCTGCTCGCCGATCTCCCAGTGGGGCACCCGCTGGTGCTCGCCGTAGGCGTCCGGGTCCCAGTGCTCGTGGCGGACCAGCACGTTGTCGGCCTCGCCCAGGCCCTCGGGCGCGTCGGCCGACGGGATGTTGGGTACCCGCAGCAGGATGTCGCGGATCTCGTCGGCCAGGCCGTCGACCTCGTCGGCCAGGGCCTCCTCACGGGCACCCAGCTCACGACTACGGGCCTGGAGCTCGGCGGCCTCGTCGGCCTTTCCGTCACGGTGCAGGCCGCCCACCTGCTTGGAGATGGTGTTGACCTCGTTGCGGACCTGGTCGCGTTCCTCGGCCAGTTGGCGTTGTCGGGCGTCCAGTTCGACCACCCGATCGAGGCCTGCGGTGTCCTCGCCGCGACGGGCGACGGCGGCCTTGACGGCGTCGGGATCGGTGCGCAGGAGCCGGATGTCGATCACGGGTTCGAACCTAGCGGGAGGGCCGTACGGCTACTCGACCGGTTCCCGGTCGGCCGACAACCGGTGCTGCCGACCATCGGCCGGGCGCAGGTGGTGGTTGTCCCGGTGGTGGAGCCGGGAGTACCCGATGAACTTCACGACGATGATCCCCCACAGGTAGAAGCCGCCCAGCAACTTCATGATGAGGCCGGCGGCCTGCTGGTCCGAGGTCACCGTCACCCCGAACGCCTCGAAGCCGTCGTCGTAGTGCCTGTAGACCGTGCCCTCGGCGAAGGTCAGCCATGCCGCGGGGATGGTGGGGATGACCGACATGAGGAACAGGTAGATCATCTGGCCGGGCACCGAGATCCGGAGCTCGGGCAGCGGGGCGGCGACCGGCACCCACATCAGGAGCGCCGAGACGAACAGCACCAGGTGCACCGAGTAGTGGAAGGCCCCGGAGTCGAACGACCACTGCACCACACCGCTCCAGTGGGTGAGTGCCGTCAGGGCGTTGAACGTCACGCCGGCCACCACCGGGTGGGCCAGGCGGCGCACCATCCTCGAACCGCGGCCGCCCTCCAGCACCAGCAGCCGGGCCAGCCAGGCCGGCATGGCCAGCAGGAACAACGGCGGCACGATGAACGTGATCACCAGGTGCTGGACCATGTGCACCGCGTACAGGTGGGCCTCGGCGATGTCGTGCACCGGCCAGTCGGCCGACACCAGCAGTAGCACGGTGGCCGCCACGAAGACCCGACGCTGGAACGGCGTGGTCACCGGTTCCCCGGCCGGGACGACCCGGGGACCGATCACCCGGGTGGCCCACCAACCCAGGGCCACCACGGCGGCCACCAGGAACCAGACCTCGGGATGGGCCTGCCACCGCCAGGGGTCGGGGGCGGCTGCCAGCAGTGCCGTCACGGGATCAGGACGGGATCACGGCGCAGGCCGGGCTCCACCGCCGGACGGCGACGGTGCGCCTCAGCCCTTGTGCCAGAACTCGAAGACGGTGAGGGTAATGCCGTAGACGGCGGTGGCCAGCACCAGACCGGTCACGAAGAACTTCGTGAACAGCGGGCTGTCGAACTTCAGATGCATGAACCAGGCGGCCACGTAGAAGAACTTGAACACCATCATCACCATCAGGAGTGGGATGAGGACCTCGCCGGGCACGCTCTCCATCCAGTACGTGGCCACCTCGAGTGCGGTGACGATGGCCAGGATGATGGCGACCTGGACGTACTTGCGGTCCGAAGGATGCTCGTGGTCGTCCTCGTGGGAGTCGACGTGCTCAGCGCTTGCGGTGCTCATGGTGGCTCCCGAATCAGCTGGTGGGCGAGGGCACCAGGTAGATGACGGTGAAGATGAAGATCCACACCACGTCCACGAAGTGCCAGTACAGGCCGACGATCTCGACGGTCTCGGACCGTTCCTTGGTGAGCGTTCCCCGCAGGGACGAGATGAGCAGCGACATCAGCATCACGATGCCGAGGCTCACGTGCACGCCGTGGAAGCCGGTCAGGGTGAAGAAGGCCGACGAGAAGGGGCTGGTCGTGTAGCCCAGGCCCTCCCGGACGAAGGTGGTGAACTCGTAGACCTGCCCGCCGATGAACAGCGAACCCAACAGGGCGGTGGTGAGCAGCCAGATCCGGTTGTTGCGGATGTCGCCCCGCTGCAGGGCCGACAGGGCCAGCACCATGGTCAACGAACTCATCAGGAGCACGAACGAGCTGACCGACGTGAACGGGATGTCGAAGATGTCGCCGGGGGCCGGCCCGTCGCCGAAGCGGCTGCGGTAGATCAGGTAGGTCGAGATCAGGCCACCGAACAGCAGGCATTCCGAACCCAGGAACACCCACATCAGGAGCTTGTTGTTGGACAGGCCGGTGCCCGTCCCGTGGCCGTGCGACACGGCGGCGGCGTCAGCCAACGGGGGCCTCCTCAGCGGTCTCGGCGGTCGCATCGTCAGCCACACCGTCGTCGTGGTCGTCACCGTCGTCGTGGTGACCGTGGCCGTGCGGACCGTCCGGATCATCAACCGGCTCGAAGATCCAGCCGTAGATGGCCATCAGGACCAGGGCACCGCCCAGGACGCAGAACCACAGGGTGTACATCAGGCCGAAGCCGATGAACGGCAGGCCGGCGGCCAGCACGATGGGCCAGTACGACGGCGACGGCAGGTGGGTGTCGGTGGCCGAGCCGTCCTGACAGACCTCCTCGGCGGAGGCCACCCGGACCACCTTCCCGTTCTCGTCCTCGCCGTACTTGCGGTGCCAGAACTCGTCCAGGGAGTCGATCTGGATGTCCTCGTCGAAGTTGTGCACCGGCGTCGGGTTGGGGGTGAACCACTCGGGGCTGCGGGCGTCCCACGGGTCGAGGCCGACCGGCGGGGCGGTACGGGCCCGACGGGCCGAGATGACCACGTTGACCAGGAACACCAGGACGCCCAGGGCGATGACGAACGCTCCGATGGAGGCGAACATGTTCCAGAACTCGAAGCCGAAGCCCGGGCTGTAGGAGTCGATCCGCCGCGACATGCCCTGCAGGCCGAGGATGTGCATCGGGCCGAAGGTCATGTTGAAGCCGACGATCATCAGCCAGAAGTTCCACTTGCCCCACTTCTCGTCGAGCAGGTGCCCGAAGACCTTGGGCCACCAGAAGTAGAAGCCGGCGAAGATGCCGAGCAGGGCGCCGCCGAAGATCACGTAGTGGAAGTGGGCGACGATGTAGTAGGTGTCGGTCTGCTGGGTGTCGGCCGGGGCCAGTGAGTGGGTCACGCCCGACAGGCCACCGATGGTGAACATGGACACCACGCCCGACGCGAACAGCATCGGCGTGTTGAACCGGATCCGGCCGCCCCACATGGTGGCCAGCCAGTTCAGGATCTTCACGCCGGTCGGCACGGCGATGAACATGGTCGACACCGAGAAGGCGGCCACCGAGATGGGGCCGATGCCCGACACGAACATGTGGTGGGCCCACACGCCCCAGCCCATGAAGCCGATGGCGATGCCCGAGAAGACCATGAACGGGTAGCCGAAGATGGGCTTGCGGGAGAAGGTCGGGATGACCTCGCTGATGATGCCGAAGCTGGGCAGGATCAGGATGTACACCTCGGGATGGCCGAAGATCCAGAACAGGTGCTGCCAGAGCAACGGATCGGCCCCCATCTCCGGGTTGAAGAAGTTGGCGCCGAAGTTCCGGTCGAACATCAGCAGGAACAGGGCCACGGTGATGACCGGCACGGCGAACAGCAGCAGGAACTGCACGACCAGGATCATCCAGGTGAAGACCGGCATCTTGAACAGCGTCATGCCCGGTGCCCGCATGTTGAGCACCGTCACGATGAGGTTCATGGCCGACACCAACGAGGCGATGCCCATGATCTGCAGGCCGAGGGCGTAGTAGTCCATGCCCTTGCCCGGCGAGAAGATCATCCCGGTGTTGGGGGCGTACGCGAACCAGCCACCATCGGGGGCGTCGCCCACGATCCATGCCATGTTCAGGAACAGGCCACCGGCCAGGAACACCCAGAACGAGAGGGCGTTCAGGCGGGGGAAGGCCACGTCCCGGGCCCCGATCTGCAGGGGCAGGAGGTAGTTCGCGAACGCAGCGGCCAACGGCATGATCACCATGAAGACCATGGTCACGCCGTGCATGGTGAACACCCGGTTGTAGGTGTCGGCACCCAGCACGGTGCCATCGGGGGTGGCCAACTGCAGTCGGATGAGCAGGGCCTCGACGCCGCCGATGACGAAGAAGAACATGGCGGCCGCTCCGTAGAGGATGCCGATCTTCTTGTGGTCGACGGTGGTGATCCAGTCCCGCCAGCCGGTGTTGGCCCTGGGCCGGGTGTAGACGCCGATCGACCCGCCCGGGGCCGCCAGCTCGGTCACGTCACTCATCAGTCGACCTCCGTCGCCGCGATGACGTCCATGGCCGGGACCGTGCCCAGGGTCTGGAGGTACGCCACCACGTCATCGATCTGGCCCTCGCTGAGGCCCATGGCCGGCATGCCCCGGCGGCCCTCTGCGTAGGCGGGCTTCTCGGCCGGCGCGTCGCGCAGCCAGGCTTCGAGCTGGGTCCGGTTCAGCGACCCATCGGACTCGTAGAGGTCGAAGATGCCGCCGGCATAGGTGGTCCGGCTCATCAGGTGCGTCAGGTTCGGCGCGGCGTTGGCCACCAGGTCGGCGCCTCCACCGTCATTGATGCCGTTCACCACGTGGCAGCGGGCGCACTGGCCCTCGAAGACCTCGAGGCCCCGCTGCGCAGCGGCGTCGGTGGGATCGGCAGCCGACTGCATCTGCTGGTCGACCCACGCCTGGAAGTCGGACGGATCCATGGCCACCGTCTGCATCCGCATCCGCGAGTGGCTGAGGCCACAGAACTCGGTGCACTGGCCGAAGTAGACGCCGGGCGTCTCGGCCTCGATCTTCCACGGTGAGACCCGCCCGGGCACCGCGTCACGCTTGCCGTTCAGGGCCGGGATCCAGTAGCTGTGGATCACGTCACGGCTGACGACCTTCAGGCCGACCTCCGAACCGGTCGGGATGACCATCTGGTTGGCCGTGACGATGTCGGCCGGTGGCAGGTGGCGGGCGTCGCTCAGGTCGACCCCGTCCAGGCCGTCGAAGTAGTAGCGGAACTCCCACCACCACTGCTGGCCGACCACCACAACCTCGGGGTCCCATGACGTGGACTGGCCGTCGACCGACACCACGATGTCGGTGCGGTCCTCGCTGTTCAGGTCGAAGTGGCTGATCAGGGTGAACACGGCGATGACGGCCATGATGACCGCCGGGCCGATGGTCCAGCCGATCTCGGCCCGGAAGTGGCCGTGCAGCTGGTCCGGGAACTCGTCGGTGCTGTGGTCGTCGCGGAACTTCCACCAGATGATGGCCGTGGCACCGAAGATGATGACGAAGACGATGCCGGCCACCAGGAAGATCGGATCGGACAAGCCGTCGATCGCCCTCGAGTTGGGGCCCTGTGGCTCCAGGGTGTCCAGCGGTGCATCAGCGGCACAACCGGTCAGGGCCAGCAGGCCACCGGCCGCGAGGGCAGCGAGGCGCCCCCCGGTCGGGAGCGCACGCAGGGACTTGAGGATCAATGGTCCTTCTCCGCGTCGTCGTGGTGGGCGCCGCCGCCCTTGTGGTGGAACTCGCGCTCACCACTGACCGCAGTGACGATGCCGAGGACGAGGACGGCCGTGATGCCCGCGAACAGGATGCCCCGGACGGCCGCACGGGGCATCTGGGGCCGTCGGCTGACCAGCACGGCAAGGCCGAAGATGACCACGCCCACCGCGGTGGCCACCCAGACGGCACCGGTGACCGACGAGGCGAGCAGCACCCGGGAGACGGCCACTACGAGGACGCCCACGCCCACCGTGCCCAGGATGGGGATCTCGATGGGCCGCATGAGGTTCTCACGGGCCTCGGCGTTGGCCACCGGATCACCGGAGACCTTCTCGGACCAGTTGGTCATGGTCCACTCCACGGCGATGGCGGCCACGACCACCAGGCCGATGACGAAGATCACCGGGTGGACGACCAGGCCGACGCCGATGGTCCCGATGCCCAGGGCGGCGAACACCGGCCACAGAGAGTTGCCCACGGCCGTCTGGCCGGCCGGGGCCTCGTCGAGCCCCAGCACCTCGGCCTGGGCCTCGGCGTCCCCGTCACGGAAGGCCACGGCGAGCAGTCCGAACATGGCCAGCACGCCGGCGGCGAAGATCAGGATGGTGTACGAGACGTGGTTGCCCACGCCCCCCTTCCAACCGATGGAGACGGGTCCGGTCTCGGTGGCACCCGACGTGTAGCCGGCAAACACCGCGGCCAACACGACGGCGGCGGCGAATCCGAACCAGAGCTTGAAGCCGGTGGTGAGCATGTCGATCCCCCGCCGCTACTTGGCGATGTAGATGCCGATCCAGATGACCGAATACACGGCCACCGCGGCATACCAGTAGAGGGCTGCAGCCGAGACGAGGTCCCGGTGCCGGCTGGTGTCCTGCCCCCCGAGGGTCCGCAGGAGCAGGAGTCCAAGCCAGAGCACGCCGACGGCCACCATCACGAGGTGCGAGCCGACGATGGTGAACAGGAGCGTGGCCGCCTCGCTGGCGTCGATGGGCAGGCCGATGTCCATGAAGTAGAAGACGGTCTGGTTGACCATGGCGATCCCGAGGACCGCGGTGAGTGCCATGGCGATCATGGCGTGCACCCGATCGTCGTTCAGGACGGAGTGCACGGCCCATCCCATGGTGATGGCCGACATGGCCATGGTGGCCATGTTCATGCCGCCGGGCACCAGCTGGATGGCACCTTCCGGGTACCACTGGCTGCCCCACGCCAGGGCATCGGCCCGGATGGAGAAGTAGAGGGCGAACAGGCCGCCGAAGTACATGACGACGCTGCCCGTGCCGAACGCCGAGGCGACCACCAGGGTCCGCGGACGGGTCGGGGCGGCGGGAACCGTGGTGCCCATCAGGCGGCGCTCCTCTCTCCGGTACCGGTCGTTCGGTTCGCCGCGGTGACCAGCGCACCGGACAGCAGCCACAGGACCAGACCACCGACCACGGCAGCCGATCCGATGGCCGACACGAGGTTCAGGGCATCCACCCCGGAGTCGGGATTGCCGGCCGCAGCCAGGGTCACACCGGTGAAGTCGGCCTGGTCCAGCAGGCCACTGGCCAGGTCGGCCGCGCCGCTCAGGACCACGCCGAGGGCAACGGCCAGGCCACCGAGGAGGAACAGGCCGTCACGGTGTCCCTTCGGCCCGACCAGCTCGTCGGCCCAGTGGTGGAAGCCGGCACCCACCCCGAGGATGGCCGCACCGGCCACCAGGGTGAAGTTGGCGCCACCCACCGCAGAGTCGAGCAGGTCCAACGGGGCGATGACCTGCAGTGCACCCACCGCGGTGCCGGCCAGGACCAGCAGGGCGGCCAGCACGACCAGCACCGTCTCGGCCGGCGGCTTGGACCCGAGGTTGGAGCCACCCCGGCGGAGGGTGTCGGCCAGCCCGCCCAGGATGGCCAGGGCCACGGGAACGATGGCGAAGGCGGCGACCACCGAGAGCGCCTCCTCGCGGACCGGCGTACCCGGCGTGTCGAAGAAGGTCTGGGCGAAGGCGCCGAACGACAGGAAGCCGAAGGCCGCGGTGG
>CAYWBE010000077.1:0-7751 GCA_964456295.1 uncultured Candidatus Nemicrothrix sp. | reverse complement strand
CGTTGGATCTCGTCGGTGATGTGGGGGATGACCTGCACCGTCCGGCCCAGGTACTCGCCGTGTCGTTCGGCGGCGATCACCGACGAGTAGATCGAACCGGTGGTCGCGTTGGAGTCCCGGGTCAGGTTCTCATCGATGAACCGTTCGTAGTGACCGAGGTCCAGGTCGGTCTCTCCACCGTCATCGGTGACGAAGACCTCCCCGTGCTCGAAGGGGTTCATCGTGCCCGGATCCACGTTGATGTAGGGATCCAGCTTCTGGATGACGACCCGCAGACCACGCTGCTTGAGGAGGCGTCCGAGGGAGGCAGCAGTCAGGCCCTTGCCGAGCGAACTGGCCACCCCACCCGTCACGAAGATGTGTTTCGTCACGGGAGTTCAACCTATCCCCGAGCGGCGACGCGCGCGCGGAGCACGACACGACGTCGACGGTCGCCCGTCACCCGCTCCCGACCGGCCACCGGCATCGACGGCCGGCATCCGAACGCTCACGCAAGGCCGCGGGCCGCCAGGAGCAATTCGGCGGCGTGGCCCCGTGCCGTCTCGCTGTCGGGCGAACCGGAGAGCATCCGGGACAACTCCACGACCCGCTCGTCGGCATCCAACGGTCGGATCGAGGCCACCGTGCGCTGCCCGTCGTCGACCTTGGCCACCAGCATCTGGTGGTCCGCGTACGCCGCCACCTGGGCCAGATGGGTCACCACCAGCACCTGGGAACCGTCGGCCAACGTGGCCAGTGACTCACCGATCCGGTGCGCCGTCTCACCCCCCACGCCGGCATCCACCTCGTCGAACAACTGCACCGGCGGTGAGGCCGTGAGGACCATGCCCACGGCCAGCATGGTCCGCGCCAACTCCCCACCCGAGGCCACCCGGGCCAGCGGCAGCATCGGCGAACCGGAGTTGGGCGACAGCCGGAGCTCGACCTCCTCGCCCGCCTCGCCGTCGACGGCCACCTCCACGGTGGCCATCGGCATGGCCAGGGTCCGGAGGTGCTCGCAGATGCGGTCGGCGAGGCTGGGGGCCGCCCGACGTCGTGCCTCGCGGACGGTGGCCGCGGCATCAGCGCGGGCCGCCTCAGCGGCCATCCGCTCGGCATCCAGGGCCGCGGCACGCGCCTCGTGGTCCTCCAGGGCTCCCAACCGGTCGGCCACCTCCCGGTGGTAGTCCATGACCGAGGCCAGGTCGTCGCCGTACTTGCGTCGTAGTTCGGCCAGCAGGCGCCGACGCTCCCCCACGGCTTCCAGCCGGACCGGGTCCTCCTCGAGGCCCTCGGCGATGGACCGGAGGTCCGACGCCAGGTCACCCAGCTCGGCGACCAGGCCAGCCAGGCGTCCCGCGATGTCGTCCAGAGGTGGCCGTCCATCGACGGCGGCCAGTCCCCGACCCATGGCGTCCGATGCCGGGCCGTCACCGTCCAGCACCTCGAGCGCCGCGGCAGCCGCCTCGCGGTGGGCCACCGCGTCGCCCAGCAGGAGTTCCTCAGCGGCCAGGCGGTCGTCCTCGGTGGGGTCGGTGAGACCGGCGGCGTCCAACTCGGCGACCTGGTAGCGGAGGAGGTCGATCTCCCGGGCCCGGGCCCGTTCATCGCCACCGAAGGAGGCCAACTCGGCATCGATCTCGGCCACCCTGCGGCGGGCCTCGGCCAGCGGGACCAGGTCGACCGCCCCGAAGCGGTCCAGGGCGTCGCGCTGGGACGCCGCACCCAGCAGCCGCTGGTGGGCGTGCTGACCGTGGAGGTCGACCAGGCGTCCGGCCACCTCGGCGAGGGTGGCCGCCGTCTCCAACCGACCATTCACGTAGGCCCGACTCCTCCCGTCGGCGGGTACCACCCGTCGGAGCACGAACTCGGCACCGGGGGTGTCGCCGGTGTCGCCGTCGACCAGGAACCGGCCCTCCACCACGGCCTCGGTGGCCCCCGGCCGCACGACCGACGGGTCGGCCCGCCCACCCAGCAGCAACTCGACGGCACCCATGACCATGGTCTTGCCCGCACCGGTCTCGCCGGTCACCGCGGTGAGGCCGGGTCCGAACACCACCTCCACCTCGTCGATCACCCCCAGACCGGTGATCCTCAGTTCGGCCAGCATCGTTCAGCCCCGTTCCCCGTCGTCGGCGACCATCTTCGCCGGACGGTGCGACAGTCGGTGGGCCACCTGCCCCGGGCTCACCGGTCGGCGAGGCCGAAGCGGTTCACCAGCAGGCCCCGCAGGTCCCGGGGACCGAAGGTCACCAGGCGGGCCACCCGCTCGGCCGCCGTACACACCACCCGGTCGCCCTCGCTCAGGTCGGCGACGGGCCGACCATCCACCGTGCAGGTGGCGGCCCTCGGACCCAGCACCTCCAGGCCCACCTCGGTGGACGGTTCCAGGACCAGCGTCCGGTCGAAGAGCATGTGGGGAGACACCGGGGTCAACTGGATGGCCCGGTGCAACGGGTCCACGATGGGCCCCCGGGCCGAGAAGGCGTATGCCGTGGACCCGGTCGGCGTGGCGGCGATCAGTCCGTCGGCCGCGTAGGAGGTGAAGGACTCGCCGTCCAGGGACACGCCCACCCGGACGGTCTGGCCACCCGGCGCGCCATCGGTGGCCCGACGCTCCACCACCACCTCGTTGAGTGCGTGGTCGACCACCTCGGGGGCCGCCCCACTGGCCACCCCACTGGCCACCCCACTGGCCACCCCACTGGCCGCCCGGTGGACCTCCACCCGGAGCATCATCCGCTCCTCCAGGTCGTGGTCACCGGCCAGCACCCGCACCACCGAGGAGTGGGCGTCGGCCGGCTCGACGGTGGTCAGGTAGCCCAGCTCCCCGTGGTTCACCCCGAGTACCGGCGCGGGCCGTCCCGCCAGGAGGCCGACGGCCCGCAGTATCGAACCGTCCCCACCGAGGCTCACCACCAGGTCGGTGGCATCGTCCAACCCGACCGCCGCGAACCCCGGGTCGTCGGAGCGGTCCACCCGGTGTCCGTCGGCCACCAGGTCAGCCGCCAGGGCGTCAGCCTGGGCCACGGCCTCCGGACGGTCCTCGTGGACGACCAGGACGACGAGGGCCATCAGCCGACCCCCGGGGTGTCACGGTCCCGAACCGCCTCGGCCACCAGCCCGGCCACGTCCAATGACGGACCGACCGTGCCGGTACGCACGAGGACGAGGAACTCCACGTTCCCGTCGGCGCCGGTGATCGGAGAGGGCATGCCCTCCATGATGGCCGCTCCACGGTCCCCGACCGCGGCGTCCACCGCCCCGAGCACCACCGCCCACACCTCCGGGTCCCGGATCACCCCGCTCCCCCGGTCCACCTCGGCCTTCCCGGCCTCGAACTGTGGCTTGACCAGCAGCACCATCGGGCACCCAGCGGCCACCAGGCCCACCAGGTCAGCCAGCACGGTCCGCAGGGAGATGAACGACAGGTCGGCCACCAGCAGGTCGAACGGGGCGCCGATGGCCGGCCCGTCGATGCCCCGCACGTTGGTCCGCTCGTGGACGTCGACCCGCGGATCCACTACGAGGCGGTGATGCAACTGGCCACGTCCCACGTCGACGGCGGCCACCGAGGTCGCTCCCCGCTGGAGGACGCAGTCGGTGAACCCCCCGGTGCTGGCTCCCACGTCGACCACCCGGAGGCCCGAAGGGTCGATGCCGAACCGGTCCAGTGCGGCCTCCAGCTTGCGACCCCCGCGGGACACGTAGCGGGGCGGCGGGCCGGCCACCACCACGGCCTGCCCCGGATCGACCAGACGGGCGGGCTTGTCGGCCGGCGCCCCGTCCACGGTGACCCGACCGGCCGCGATCACCTCCCGGGCCGCACCCCGACCCTCGACCAGCCCACGCCGGACGAGCTCCAGGTCGAGACGCCGCCGACCGGTCACCCCGGCCCGACCCCCGGGGAACCGTCCGATGACGACCCCGCCACCGGATGTCGGCCATCGAGATGACCGCGGACGCAGGCCAGCAGGTCGTCGTGCACCGTGTCGGGATCGGGATCCACCGGCAGGTCGGCCGCTCCGACCAGGCCGGACAGCACCAGGGACCAACGCCACCCCATGGCCCGGGCGAACCGACCGTCGGTATCGGGGCGGTCGCCCACCATCACGTGGCCCCCACCCGAACCGGTGGAGGGGTCGCCGGCCAGGTCCCGCACCAGATCGCACATCGGGCCGTACGGCTTGCCGGCCAGGACCGGCGCCACCCCGGTGGCGGCCTCCACGGCGGCCAGCAGCGAGCCGGCTCCGGGGCGAAGACCGTCATGGGCCGGGAAGGTCACGTCGTCGTTGGTCCCCAGCAGGCGCGCCCCGGCCAGCACGGCCTGCACGCCGGCCGTCAGGCCCCGGTAGTCGAAGTCCTCGTGGAAACCCACCACCACCGTGTCGACCGGCGAACCATCCGAGTCGCCGGCCCGCACCACCTCGGCACCCACCCGTTCGAGTTCCTCACGGCACCCGGGCCCGCACATGCCCAGCACCGTCTCCCCGGATGAGACCAGACGGGCCGCAGCCATCCCCGACGTCACCACCCCACCCATGGCGTCGATGCCCAGGCCGGCCAACTTCTCCTCGGTGTCGACCACCGGCCGGCCCGAGTTGTTGGTCACGAACAGGACGCGCTCCCCGGCCTCCTGCAGCAGGCGGACCGCTTCGGACGCCCCGGGCACGCCGTCGGTACCCCGCCAGACGACACCGTCGAGGTCCAGCGCCCACGCCATGGTCGACCCCGGAGGGGCTCAGACCTCCCAGGTGGGCTGCGAACGCAGCAGGTCCCCGAGGTCCCCCCGGCCCACCTGGGCCTGGACCTCGCGGATCTGGGCCGACACCGACGAGGCGAACTCGCCCCGGTCGATGGCCCGGAACACGCCGATGGGCGTGGGGGTGGCCGGGGTCTTGGCCAGCCGGGAGAGCGAGAAGGCCGTCGACGGGTTCCGGATGGTCTCGTCGTGCACCAGCACGTACTCGATGCCCACCTCGGCCACGTCCACGATGACGACCCCCTCGGGTCGCCGGGCCACGCCGTACTGCTTCTCGGAACCGAACAGGATGGGCTTCCCGTGCTCGAGTTCGATGAGCATGTCCTCGCGGACGTCCTTCTTGGTGATGGACGCGAACACGCCGTCGTTGAACACGTTGCAGTTCTGGAGCACCTCGACGAACGCCGCCCCCTCGTGGTCATGGGCCCGCCGGAAGGTCTCCTGCATGTGGCGACGGTCCATGTCATGGGTGCGGGCCACGAAGGTGGCCTCGGCCCCCAGGGCCACGCTGATCGGGTTGAACGGCCGGGACACCAGGCCCACCGGCGACGACTTGGTCACCTTGCCCTTCTGGCTGGTCGGCGAGAACTGGCCCTTGGTCAGCCCGTAGATCTGGTTGTTGAACAGCAGGACGTTGAGGTTGATGTTGCGACGCAGGGCGTGGATGAGGTGGTTGCCGCCGATGGACAGCATGTCGCCGTCGCCGCCGATCACCCAGACGTCAAGGTCGGGACGGGCCATGGCCAGGCCGGTGGCCACCGCCGGCGCACGACCGTGGATGGTGTGCACCCCATAGGTGTTCATGTAGTACGGGAACCGGGCCGCGCAACCGATGCCGGAGATGAACACCGTCTTCTCGCGACGCACGCCCAACTCGGGCATGAGGAGTTGCATGGCGGTCAGGATCGAGTAGTCCCCACACCCCGGGCACCAGCGGACCTCCTGGTCGCTGGCCCAGTCGGCCCGGGTCGTCTCGGGCACCGGACCGTCGTCGACCGCGATCGCCGGGTTCAACAGGTCGGTCATCAGGCCGCCCCTCCCTCGTCATGCCCCTGGCCGGGTTCACCGTCAGGGCCGGTGGACCCGCCGAGCACCTCGTTGATGGCGAACTGGATCTCACCGGCCGTGAACGGCTGGCCCTTCACCTTGGACAGCGGCTGGGCGTCGACCAGGTACTCGGCCCGCAGGATGCGGACCAGCTGCCCCAGGTTCAGCTCGGGCACCAGCACCTGTCGGTACGACCGCAGGAGGTCGCCCAGGTTGGACGGCAGCGGGTTCAGGTGGGTCAGGTGGACGTGGTCGACCCGGCCACCGGCCGTCCGCACCCGACGGGCCGCCCCGGTGATGGCGCCCCACGTGGAACCCCACCCCACGACCAGCAGGTCGGCATCCCCGTCGGATCCGTCCTCCAGTGCGGCGTCGGGCACCGGGATGGCCGCGATGCGGTCGTTGCGCAGGTGGACCATGTGCTCGTGGTTGTCGGGGTCGTAGCTGACGTTGCCCGAACCGTCCTCCTTCTCGATGCCACCGAGGCGGTGCATGAGGTCCGGTGTGCCGGGCAGGGCGATCGGCCGGTTTCCGTCCTCGCCGCGCAGGAACGGCCAGAACGTGCCGTTGCCGTCCTCGTCGACCATGTTGAACTCGGTGGCGTACGTGACCTCGATGGCCGGCAGGTCGTCGACCTCAGGCAGCCGCCACGGCTCGGACCCGTTGGCCAGGTAGCCGTCGGACAGGAGCATCACCGGGGTCTGATGGACCAGGGCGATCCGGGCCGCCTCGATGGCCACGTCGAAGCAGTCCGTGGGGGTTCGGGCGGCCACGATGGGCATGGGCGACTCGCCGTGGCGGCCGTACATGGCCATCAGCAGGTCGGCGGCCTCGGTCTTGGTGGGCAGTCCGGTGGACGGGCCGCCCCGCTGGATGTCGACCACGATCAGCGGCAGCTCGAGGCTGACGGCCAGGCCCATGGCCTCGCCCTTGAGCGCCACGCCGGGGCCGCTGGTCGTCGTCACGCCCAGCGATCCGCCGTACGAGGCCCCGATCGCCGCGCCGACCGCCGCGATCTCGTCCTCGGCCTGGAAGGTCGTCACGCCGAACGACTTGTGCTTGGAGAGTTCGTGGAGGATGTCGGTCGCCGGGGTGATGGGGTACGAACCCAGGAACAGCGGCAGGCCGCTGATCTGGGAGGCGGCCACCAGGCCCCAAGACAGCGCCGTGTTGCCGTTGATGTTGGTGTAGGTACCGGGCTCCAGCGGCGCTGCCTTCACGATGACCCGCTGGGAACCCAGCTCGGCCGTCTCCCCGTAGGCGTGGCCTGCGTTGAAGGCCGCCCGGTTGGCGGCGATGATCAGGTCCTTACCGGCGAACTTGGACTCGATCCAGTCCATCGTCGGTTCGACGGGCCTGCTGTACATCCACGACAACAGGCCGAGGGCGAAGAAGTTCTTGGACCGGTCTGCGTCACGTGGCTTGACGCCGAACTCGGCGCACGCCTCCTTGGTCAACGAGGTCATGGGGACCTCGATGAGGCGGTAGCCCGCCAGGTCCTCGTAGTCCAGCGGGTCGTGGTCGTACCCGGCCTTGGCCAGGTTTCGCTCCTCGAAGGTGTCCTTGTTGACGATCAGGGTGCCACCCGGAACCAGCGTGTGCAGGTCGGACTTGAGCGCCGCCGGGTTCATGGCCACCAGCACGTCGGGAGCGTCGCCCGGGGTGGTGATGTCGTGGTCCGAGATGTGGACCTGGAAGGCCGACACGCCGGCCAGGGTGCCGGCCGGCGCCCGGATCTCGGCCGGGTACTCGGGCAGCGTGGCCAGGTCGTTGCCGAACATGGCACTGGCGTTGGTGAAGCGGTCCCCGGTCAGCTGCATGCCGTCGCCCGAGTCGCCGGCGAACCGGATGATGACCTCGTCGAGGGCGGGCGCCGTGAGGGCCTCCGCTGTATCCCTCACGTTGCTCCCTCCACCCGGCGTCGTTGCCTCTGGTCGCTCGTGCGTGACCCCCGACGACACCC
>CAYWBE010000076.1:0-7781 GCA_964456295.1 uncultured Candidatus Nemicrothrix sp. | reverse complement strand
TCGAGGTTGCGGCTGACGCAGCCCAGGACCGGTTCGAGGACCACCCGGGTGCCGTCGTCGAGGTCGCCGACCACCTCGTGGCCGGGTACGAACGGAAACGAGACCAGGGGCTCGAAGTAGCGGGCCGATCGGCCGTCCACGGTGGCCAGGTCCGAGCCGCAGATGCCCGACAGTCGTGGGCGTACCCGCACCCAGTCGGGGCCCGGGGCCCGGGGGTCGTCGAGGTCGACCAGCTTCAGGGGGCCGGCGGCCGCGCCCCGGCCCGGCGTCAGGCTGCCGGCAATCCGGGCCGCCGCGTAGCGGGGGATGTTCCGTCTGAACTGGAGGGCCTTCACCGCTGGGTCCCCATCGGCTGGTTCCTCATCAGCTGGCCCCTCATCGGCTGGTCCCCACGGTGCGCTTCGGGGCGAGCGGCAACGGGTTGCGGTGCATGCCGGGGGACTTGTGGAAGTCCTCGACCAGCCAGCCCCGCTTGCGGGCGATGCCGGCCAGTCGGGTCTCCGGGTTGACGGCCACCGGGAAGCCCACGGCTTCGAGCATGGGGAGGTCGCTGGCCGAGTCGGCGTAGGCCACCGACTCGCGCAGGTCCAGGTCATGGGCGGCCGCGTGGTCCACCAGGGCCTGGTACCGGGCCTCGCCGGTGGGGGGCACGGCGGTGAGCTGGCCGTCGTAGGCGCCGTCCACCACGCCCATTTCGGCACACACGATCTCGTCGAACAACGGCCGGAACGGTTCGACCACGAAGTCCAGGGCGCCGGTGATGAGCAGGGTCCGGTGGCCCAGTGCCCGGTGTTCGCGAACGCGGCGGATGGCCGCCGGGAAGGACTTGGCCAGGATCAGCTCGCTGAACTTCTCGACGGCATCGGCGCTGATCTGGTCGACCGGAGCGCCCTCGTAGCGGCGGTAGAAGTAGCGCAGGAAGTCGCTGCGGTCCTTCTTGTCCAGCGACAGCAGGGTCGGTGCTTCGGCCACCAGTCCGGCTACGAAGCGGGCACGGTCCCGGCCCCGGAGCCGACGGCTGCCCAACCATGCGTAGCTGGCCACCACATTGGAGGCGATGAGCGTGTTCTCGAGGTCGAAGGCGGCCAGGTGGCGTTCCGGCGAGAGGATCTGGCGTCGGAGTCGGGCCGGGCGGCTCTCGCCACCCCGGGCCGGGGGCTTCATGGGTACCCGGCCGGCCTTCACCACCGACGGGAGGTGGATCTCGGGGGCGTAGACGTCCCAGTCGATGATCCGGGGGTCGAAGCAGAAGGCGGCCCGGTCGGCATCGTCGAGCTGTTCCCAGAGGGCCAGCAGGCGTTCCAGTCCGTAGACGGCCTCGCACTCGGCGTAGGCCCCGTACAGGTCGACGTACCCCTCGGCCCGGTGCACCAGCTCGCGTTGTTCCTCGAGGCGGGCCCCCACCTCGGCCTGTTGACCCCGGACGGGGAGGATGTCGAACACCTTCTGGGCGTGGTCGAGCATGGTGCCGGCCCGTTGCAACTGCTTCTTGACCCGTCCCCGGCCGGGGAACGACCACTCGGGGACCGGGATGGGCTGGCCCATGTCGTCGTAGATGGGGTGCTCGGTGAACCACTCGCGCACCAGGTCCACGAGCTTGCCGTAGCGCAGTGGGTTGACCGATCCGGAGGCCACCTGGACGATGTCCGGGCCGTCGACGGGGCCGCGGGCGGCCACCGCGCAGATGGCGGCCACCACGAGGTCGACCGGGATGACGTCGATGGTCCCCTCGGGAACGCCGGGGAACTCCTTCAGGAGGCCGCGGGCGTACGAGATGATGACCGGCTCGGCCATGCGGAAGCCCCGGATCCAACCCGGTGAGGGCTCGGCCAGGGCCGATTCGATGATGGCCGGGCGGACCACGCTGACCGGGACGGCACCTGCCGACTCGGCTGTGGCGATCTCCCCGAGGGCCTTGGTGTAGGCGTAGGCGTCGGGAAAGCCGAGCGACGACGCCCGGGCCACGCCGGACTCGGCCATCCGGTCGTCCACCCAGCGGGACCGCAGCTGCTCGGTCTTGGCGGCCAGGCTCGGCGTGCCGGCTGCCCCCAACTCACTGTGGGCCTCGTCACGGAAGCCGGCCAGGCTCTCGGGGGTGCGGCTGGCCGACTCGGTCTCCCGGCGGATACGGCGGGCCGCGTCGACCTCGGTGCGCCAGTCCACGTCCACGAAGAACGGGCTGGCGTCGACCGGTTCCTCGGGGGCGCTGCCCCGGCGACTGCCGGCCACGTAGCAGGTGGACACGGCGACCAGATGGGGGGCCACTCCGAGGTCGGCCAGCGTCTCGACGATGCGGACCGGGCCCAGCAGGTTGACCTCGACGGCCTGGTCCAGTGGCGAGTCGAAGCTCACGGCGGCCGCCGAGTGGATGACGGTGTCGCACGAGGCCAGTGCGGCCCGGCCCTCGTCGTCCAGGCCGAGGCCGTCGACGGTGACGTCGCCGGCCACCGCGGTGACCCGGCGGGCCGTCATCTCGGCGAAGCCATCGGCGCCGAGTTGATCGCGTAGGGCGTCGAAGGCGTCGTTGCGGAGGATGTCGCGTTCGACCCGACGGGCGGCTCCCCGTCGGCCGGGTCGCACGATGAGGACCAGCTCGCAGCCGGGGGCCGACCGCAGCAGTCGTTCCACGAGCGCGGTGCCCAGGAAGCCGGTGCTTCCGGTGACGGCGATGCGCCTCCCCGCCAGGGACTCAGGGATCACACCGGGTTGTCTACCAGATGGTCAGTCCCCTTACCAGATGGTCAGGGAGCGGACTACGGTGGCGTCGTGGCCACGACCGGGACCCGGGGGGACACCAGGGAACTGGTGCTGGACGCCGCCCTGGCATCGTTCGGGACGGCGGGCTACGACGGGACGTCGCTGGACGACCTGGCGGCCGGGCTGGGCATCCGCAAGCAGACGATCCTCTACCACTTCGTGTCCAAGCGCCGGCTGCTGGATGCCGTGGTGGACCGGTGCGCCGGCGAACTGGCCACCGCCCTGGAGCGGGTGCTGGCCGAGTCGCGGGCCGGCGGTGGCACCGACTGGGAACGGGTGGAGGCCATGGTGCGCGAGGTGTTCCGCATGGCCCTGGACCAGCCGGTGCTGTTGGGGCTGCTCCGTGAGGTGAGCCGACCGAACTCGCCGGGTGCACTGCGGGTCCGGAGCCACCTCGAACCGCTGATGGCCAGGGCGCGACGGTGGATGGAGGACGAGATGGCGGCCGGTCGGATGCGGCGCACCGACGCCCAACTGCTGCTTCTGAGTGCCTATTCCACGGTGGTCGGGGTGGCCACCGAGATCGAGGTGCTGCGGGCCGCCGGGGTGGGTCCGACCCTGCGGCCTGTGGTGCAGCGGCGGGGCGAGTTGCTGCGGTTCCTGCGTCGTTCGCTGGATCCGACTGCGGCCTCGTAGGAGGCACGGCTCGGCGGCTGGCTCAGTGGCCGGTGTCGCGACGGCGTCGGGCGTGGCGGGCCACGGCCAGGTCGACCAGGCGGTCGATCAGCCCGGCGTAGCTCAGGCCGGCGGCCTGCCAGAGACGGGGGTACATCGAGATCGGGGTGAACCCGGGAATGGTGTTCACCTCGTTGAGCAGCATCCGACCGTCGTCGGCCAGGAAGAAGTCCACCCGGGCCATGCCGGCACACCGCAGGGCGAGGTAGGTCCGGGCCGCCAACTCCTGGAAGGCGACGGCCACCTCCGGGGTCAGGTCGGGGTCGACGACCAGCTCGGCGGCGTCGGTCTCGTACTTGTCGGCGTAGCTGTAGAAGTCGGCACCCGGTCGGATCTCCCCCGGGCCCGACACCTGGGGGTGGCGGTCGCCGAGGACCGCCAGCTCGATCTCCCGGCCGACGATGGCCTCCTCGACGACCAGCCACTCGTCGTAGCGGGCCGCGGTGGCCAGGGCGGCAGCCAGAGTGGCCTCGTCGGTGGCCCGGGAGACGCCCACCGACGATCCCATGTTGGCGGGCTTGACGAACACCGTCGGTCCCAGGTCGTCGATCAGGTCGGTCAGCAGGGCCCTGAAGCCGTCCGACGTGGGGTCGGCCAGACGATCGGCGTGGACGGCCCGGTGGCGGGCCTGGGCGATGCCGTGGTGGGCCAGCACCTCCTTGGTGGCCAACTTGTCCATGGCCAGCGCCGACCCCAGCACCCCGGAGCCCACGTAGGGCACGTCGGCCAGCTCCAGCAGGCCCTGGAGGGTGCCGTCCTCGCCGAGGGGTCCGTGGACCAGCGGAAAGACGACCACCTCGGCGGCTTCCGATCCGGAGGCCAGGTCGGCGAGGCGGGGCAGCGGGTCCCAGGCGGGTCCGGTCGGGTCGAGCCGGTCGGGGAGGGTGCCGGCCGCCAGGGCGTCGGCGGCCGCTTCGGCGAGGACCCACCGGCCGTCACGGCCGATGCCCACCGGGATCAGCTCGTACCGGTCGGCGTCCGCAGCGGCCAGCACGTGGCGGGCCGACACGCACGACACGTCGTGTTCGGCGCTCCGACCACCGAACAGGACCACGAGACGACGTCGACCGGGCATCCGGGCATCGTAGGGTCGCGTCCCGTGGGGTACCGGTCACTGTGAGGAATGGCTCACCATGAGGGGCGGAGCGCCGTGAGGATGTGGGCGTCGGAGGTCGCCGCGGCGACCGGTGGGGAGTTGATGGGCGACGACGTGCTGGTCGAGGGCGCCACCCAGGACTCGCGGGCCGTGACCCCGGGTTGCCTGTTCGTGCCACTGGTGGCTGAGCGGGACGGCCACCACTTCATCGCCGATGCGGTGGCCGCGGGCGCGGTGGCCCACCTGACCCAGATGCCGGGGTCCTCGCCGGTCGACGGGGCCACGGTGATCCGGGTGGCCGACACGTCGGCGGCCCTGACCGCCCTGGGAGCGGCGGCCCGGCGCAGCACCGGCGCGGCCGGTGGCCGGGTGGTGGGCATCACGGGGAGCGTCGGCAAGACCTCCACCAAGGACCTGGTGGGGGCGGTACTGGACCGGTCCGGTACGACGCACGCCAGCGACCGGTCGTTCAACAACGAGATCGGCGTGCCGCTCACCCTCCTGGGGGCCCCGGCCGATGCCCGGCACGTGGTCGTGGAGATGGGTGCCCGCTCCGTCGGGGACATCGCCCGGCTGGCCGAGGTGGCCCGCCCCGACGTGGGGGTGCTGACCACGGTGGCTGCGGCCCACACCGGGGTGTTCGGCTCGTTGGAGGCTGTGGCGCGCACCAAGGGCGAGCTGTTCGACGGCCTTCCACCGGACGGGTGCGCCGTGGTGAACGCCGACGTGCCCGAGGCCATTGCCCAGGCCGGTCGGGCCCGGTGCCCGGTGCTGACGTTCGGCGACCGGGGCGAGGTCCGGGCCCGTGGCGTCCACCTCGACGACGTCCTGCGGCCCACCTTCCGCCTGGAGAGCCCGTGGGGCCGCACCGAGGTGTGCCTCGAGGTCCGGGGTGCCCACATGGTGGCCAATGCCCTGGCGGCGGCTGCCGTGGGCCTGGTCGAGGGGGTGGACCTGGCCGAGGTGGCTGCCGGGTTGACCGCTGCCGGGGTGTCCCCGTGGCGCATGGAGGTGGTCGTGACGCCGGGCGGGTGCACGGTGGTGAACGACGCCTACAACGCCAACCCCACCTCGATGCTCGCTGCTCTGGAGGCCCTGGTCGCGCTGCCGGGGTCGGGTCGCCGGATTGCCGTCCTCGGCCTCATGGCCGAGTTGGGCGACGATGCACCGGTCGCCCATCGGGAGGTCCTCCACCATGCCGAGCAGGCCGGCGTCGAGGTGCTGGCCGTGGGCACTGACCTCTACGGGCCCGACGGGCTGGACGGAGTCGACGAGGTGCTGGCCGCCCTGGCCGACCGGGCCCCCGGGCCGGAGGACGCGGTGCTGGTCAAGGGCAGCCGGGTGGCCGGTCTCGAGGCGGTGGTAGAAGCCCTGTTGGCGGGCTGACCTTTTCTGCAGTCGGGGCGGGCTGGGCTCAGTCGACGTCGTGGGGGAGCTCGGCGGGCGCGAGTGGCGAGTTGGTCTGGTTCCAGTCGGCCAGGCGCTCGGCATCACAGGTCGGGCACAGGTGGACGACCCGCATGGACTGGATTGAGAGTTGCGTGCCCCGTGACTTCTCGACGATCGACTGGAGGGCCGTCCGGACGTCGTCGGTGCCGCACGTCGGGCATCTCGGTGTCAGGTCGCGGACCCAGGACAGGTCGCAGGAGCTGCAGGTGACGGTGATGGTCTCGTTGCCGGGTTCACCGTCCCGGCGGCCCGCGAGGTCATCCTCCTCGCCGCATCCCGGGCAGGTCAGGTCGTCCACCCCGGCCACGCTAGAGGCCCGACCGTAGGGTGGCCCGATGACCGGTCCCGTCGACCACTACCGGACCCTCGGGGTGTCCGAGGGGGCGTCGGCCGAGGTGCTGCGGAATGCCTACCGGGACCTGGCGCGCCGACTGCATCCGGACCGGGTGACCGATCCGGCCGGTAGGGCAACGGCGGCACGCATGGCCGAGGTCAACGAGGCCTGGCGGGTCCTGGGGGATCCCGGGCGACGTGAGGCCTATGACGCGGCCCGTGACCTGGCCCGACGGCCGGCGCCACCATCCCGACCCCGGGGTCCGGTCGACGACCGGCCGTACGGCCGGCAGGGAGATTCGTTCGACGACGTCGCGGTGTCGTCGGCGGCGGGTTGTGCCCTGCGGGTTGTGCCCGTGGTGGCGACCATCGCCGTCCTCCTGGGGATCCTGATCGCCACCGCGGTGCTGGGTCCCGAGGGGGAGGTGTCGCCACGGATGGAGGCTGGACGTTGCGTCGAACTCTCGACCACCGTGGAGGTCGTGCCGTGCACCGTCGAGACGCCGGTGATCGTGGCCCGCGGGGTGGCCGGGACGGTGTGTCCGGTGGTTGCGGTGGCCGTGGTGCTCCCATCGAGGACTGAACAGGTCTGCGTGGCGCCTCCGGGTACGCCGGTTCCCTGACCAGCGGGGTCCGGTCGGCAGCGGCTCGGCGGTACCCTCGTCGCCCAGCGGACCGTTAGCTCAGTTGGCTAGAGCGCTCGCCTCACACGCGAGAGGTCACTGGTTCGAGTCCAGTACGGTCCACCGCTGTGGCCAGCGCAAACGCTGACCACCTGACGTCTGGGCGCATGGTACTGCTCGCCAGTTGGCCGTAGTCCTGCCCTTCTCGCTACTTCCGTAGCAAGACCAACAGTACGCCTACAGGCGATTCACTCCTCGGCTGTACGCATCTACACCTAGGGGTTCGTACCTCATCCAACCCCCCTCAGGGGAGTGGTGACACGGTCAAGCCCCTACCTCGGTGAACGGGACCACTTCGGCGCCCAGGGGATCGATGTCGCCCTCTGCCAGGAAGAAGCGGAAGAACAGGGTGCCAGAAGCCCGACCCTCGGTGTCGATCCAGTTGGGGATGCCGGGGTCGGCGTGGGCCACGACCATACGGAACGAGCCGTCGGCTTCGAGGGTAGTGGTGGCCCTGTTTCTACTAACCGGCCGATTCACGTAGTCAAGGGTCTGCTGGAATCGGTTCCAGGCGCAAACACTGCCGAAACGACACTCGGGCCATCGGCCGGTGATAACCAGTGCCTCATCCGGCTCAAGTAGCCAGCGACCAAGCGAGTAGTGCGCGTCTGCGGCCGACAAAGCAATATCGCCGGGCTCCTGCGGCACCGGAAATTCATTGGGGACCTGACCCACCCACTCGGGTGGCGTGGCGCGGCCGGCCCGCTGGGGGCCGTCGATGGTCTTACTTCTCACATGGTTGGTTACTCGTCTGATGGCAGCAGCCACCAGGTCGTCGTCCCACGGTG
>CAYWBE010000075.1:0-7802 GCA_964456295.1 uncultured Candidatus Nemicrothrix sp. | reverse complement strand
AACCGTCGTAACTGGTGTGGCGGTGTCTGAACTGCCGCCACATCCCGAGACGACCAACAAGAACGTCAGCACAACCACGCACTTCCTCATCGCCACATTCTGTCACCCCACCCGTAGGGGGCGGGGGCGATGCCAGGAGCCCTAGGTGTAGATACGCGTCGAGACTTCGAGATCCCAGTTAACTAGTCAGTCGTGCCAGTCGATGGCGGTCCGGATCGTGGATTCGAACTCCTCGAAGCCCATGGACGACTTGAGGTGGTCGATGAGTTCGGCATCAGCGCCGACCAACGTGCGGAATGGGGTCGACGGATCGGTGGCTGCCCGGGCGATGGCATCGGCCACGTCCTGGGGATCGGCCGGATCACCGTCGCCCCCCATGCCGCCCGAGGCCTCCCGGAACGCTCTGGCCCGCTGCTGCTGGTCGGACCCCTCCCAGACACCGGGGTGGACCTTGTTGCCCAGGAAGTCCGTGGCGAACCGGCCCGGCTCAATCAGGTGCACCCGGACCCCCGACTGCCCGACCTCGAAGTGGAGGGACTCGCTCATGGCTTCCAGGGCGTACTTGGACGCCGAATAGGCGCCGGCGTACGGCGATCCGACCCGCCCAGCGATGCTGCTGACGTTGACGACCACACCGGCGCCCCGGCCACGCCACGCCGGTATGACGGCTCGCATGATTCGCAGCGGCCCCATGACGTTGGTGTCAAGCTGTCGCCACATGAGGTCGTCGTCGACCTGCTCGATCGCCCCTTCCACCTCGAAGCCGGCGTTGTTGACCACCACGTCAAGATCGAGGGGGTCGCCAATGGCCTCCAGCACCGACGCCGGCCGGGTCACATCCAACTGCCTGATCTCGACGTCCAGCCCCTCGGCCGACGCCTCGTCCCGCAGGGAGGCTCCCTTGGCGAGGGTCCGCATGGTGGCCACCACCCGGTGACCCTGGCGGGCCAACGTCAGGGCGGCCAGCCGACCGAACCCGCTGTTGCTGCCCGTGATCAGGACGCTGACCATCGCAGAATCCTACGACCCACCAGTCGTTCGCCGGGAACCGTCAGCACATGGCCTTCGGCCCTGGACGGGGTCCGACCCACCGAGGATCCGATCCGCCGGGAAAACCCGGGTCGGGATGCCGACCACCTTCCCGGGAGAGCCGACTTCAGCGCGAGGGCCGGCGACCATCAGGGGGTACGGCCGCAGAAGGCGGCGAGGCGGTCCATGGGCGATGCCCCCTCCGGGGCCTCCACCGCTGGAGCGAATGCACCGCCGGCCCGTAGGTCGTCGGTGACGAACCCCCCGAAGAAGGCGGTCGTCGACTCGACGACGTCGTCCGACGGGTCGAACTCCTGCCCCGTGCCCCGCGCCAGGTCCCAGCAGTGCACGAGGTTGTCACCCGAGAGGACCTGGGCCAGCACGCCGAGTGGCACGGTTCCGAAGAGGAGGGAGTCGACCTCCTCGTCGAGGTCGCCGAGACCATCCAGCGCCGCATCGAGTTCCACCGTGGCACTCCGGAAGGCCGCCCGGTGGTCGTCGCCGACGACGTCGCCGAACTGCGCGGGCATCCCACCGAGCAACTCGTCCCGACGGGCCGTGTCGCCACTCAGGATGGCGCCGAACAGCAACCGTCCGAAGGTGAAGTGCCCGATCAGGTCACGGACCCGGAAGTCGTCGCACGGCGTCGCGTCATCGAGCTGACCGTCGTCGGTGCCCTCCACAAGGCTGGACAGCAGGCCGGTCACCTGCCGAATGTGTTCCTTCGGATCCATGTCTCCCCCAGTGCCCCTGCTCCCCGCCGGGACCCTCCCGCCGTCGGAACCATGAACGCAGTCCGACCGTAGCCCTGCCCCCCTCCGCCGGCCGAGCCGGAACCCGACGACGGGATTCCGGTTGGATCAGAACCCGGAGAACGACGCCACGTAGACGATCGCCGAGAACACGGTTGCGCCGGCGACGACCGAGGTGCCGGCGGCCGGCGGGATCCGGGGCAGCCGGGGCGCGGCCAGCAGGGCCAGGCCGACCAGGGGCGCCAGGTACCGCCACTCGGGCGTGAGGCCGCCGAAGTCCGATGGCGCTCCCGACGGCAGGGGGTTGGTGAAGTAGGTGAACTCGGCCGCACAGGTGGCAGCCAGCACCAGGCCCACCCCGGCCAACGCCCCCAGTCGCTCCCCCGTCGACCGGGCCCCGTCCTCGGAGGCCAGGCAGCAGACCACCAGCCCGACCAGGCCGGCCCACGCAGCCATGGTCATGGCCGTCGACGGCGGCGCGGCGATCCAGTCCGGCAGGTGGTCGGCCGGTAGCGAGGCCAGGACGCCCCCCACCCCCTCCCACAGGAAGCCCAACGGGTCGCCCAGGATCCGTCGGACCTGCCCGTCGGGGTCGGGGGCCATCAACCCGGCCAGTGTCTCCACCGGGTCGTCGAACCCGGGAGCCAGCACCACCGACCAGAACAGGCCCACCACGGCGGGAACCAGGCAGGCCGCGGCGAGCCGGAACCTCCGGCCGACCAGCAGGCAGGCCCCCGGCACCCACAGCAGAAGGTGGTACGGCGGCTTGGACAGGGCCAGCAGCAGGCCGGCGACGGCCAACACCGCCACCACGTCGCGGTCGGGTCGCCGCCCGATCCTGCTGACCGCCCCGACCAGCAGGAACAACGCGCCGAACGTCACCGCGTCATAACCCACGGTGGCCCCCTGCACGAGCAGGGGTGGGAACAGGGCCATGCCGGCGATCGTCCACCGCCACCGGTCGGCCACCCGGAGGGCCATCAGCGCCAGGCCGAGGTAGGCGGCCAGCGACCCCAGTCGCCCCGCCCAGAGTTGCCACACGGCAGGCGCGTCGACGGCCCGCAACGGTGCCATGGCCACGGCAGCCGGCAGGTAGGGCACCGGGGAGGCGATGTCGGTGGCCCACGTGGGCACCAGCGCCGTCTCGCCACTGGTCGGTCGGTGCCCGAGGATCCGCCCGTAGCCGTCCAGCGTGGGGCCACGGCCGGCACCCACCGCCTCGGCGTTGGCCGACGCCACCACGGCCAGGTCGTCCAGGTACTCGACGGGCACCCGGGACGACAGCCCGTCGGCGGTCCGCTCCTCGGTCAGGTCACCGCCGGCCATCTGCCAGGCCCGGGGGAAGTGGACGCTCTCGTCCTGGCCCAGCCACGCCGGCTGCAGGAAGGCCACCAGCAGCCCGAACGGCAGGCCGACGACCAGCAGCAGCCGTGCCGGCGACCACGCACGGGCCAGCCGGTCACCACCCACCAGCGGCCCCCTGATGCCCGACACTGCCGATGGGTCGAACCGCCGGTTCAGGTGCTGTCCGGGCCGGTGGGAACCGCCCCGGACCGACCGGCCTGGTCGAGGGCCCACACCCAGGCCTCGGGCCGCAATCCACCGCTGAGGCGGGCCCGCACCCGCCCGTCGGTTCCGACCACCACCACGTAGGGGAAGCTGCGCAGCCCGTAGGCGTCGGCCACCGTGCCGGCGTCGTCGTCCCGCACCGCGGTGACCGGCCAGCCCTCACCCGCCAACCAGGCCCTCGGCGGGTTGCCGCGGTCGAGTTGGACCGCCGTCGACACGGCCACCACCTCGACATCGGCCGGAATGCCGTCGGCGGCGATCCACTCGACCAGCTTGGGGACCTCGTTCTGACAGTGGGGACACCAGTGGGCGAGGAAGACCAGCACGTGGCCCGTGCCGCCACCGGGCCGCACCAGGACGTCCCGGTCGTCGAACGTCGTTGCGTCGAAGTCGGGGGCCACCATGCCGACCGCCTGGTCGCCCTCCGTGCCGGCGAACGCCGGCAGGGCATCGCCGGCCACCACCACCGGTCCCGTCTCCAGTCCGTCGGGGTCACCGGCCGGCTCACCTCCCCCGAGGGTCAGCGCGGCCACCAACGCCAGGGCGACCGCCCCCACCAGCACGAAGGCGATGGTCCGGCCCGGCCCACCTGCCCCCCGTCTATCGGCTTCGCTCACGTCGTCTCCTCAGGGGCCGTCGTCGACCCGTCACCTGCCACGGCATCCTCGCGGACGGTGGCGGCCAACACGAGCACCGTGATGGCCGCGAACCCGCAGAACGCCATCACCGGGATCGACACGAACCCGAAGCGGTCCACCCACTGCTGGGTACACGGCACCGCCACGTCACACGACGACCCCTGCTCGGGGAACCACTGCAGCTGCACGTGGTAGGCCGACAGCGCCATGCCGGCCGCCGACAGCGGCAGGGCCCGCCATCGCAGTTGGTCGTCACCCCGCCAGGCGGCCACGCCCAGCACGACGACCAGCGGGTACATGAGGATCCGCTGGTACCAGCAGTACTCGCACGGGATGAAGCCGGCCACCTCGGAGAACCAGAGGCTCCCGGCCGTCGACACGGCGGCCACCGAGAGGGCCATGCGACGCAGGTCGGACCGGATCCCGGCCAGCGTCGACCGACCCCGGGTCGATGCCAGCAGGCCGACGCCCACGACGGCCACCGCGGCGGCCACCAGCGCCAGGAGCGCCGTGAACAGGGTCATCTGGTCGACCGACATACGGGATGGAACCTACCGGCGGCCGGATCCCGGAGAGGCTGGTCATGGGCGGAAGTCGGCCCTGCTGCCGATGCCCGGCCCGCCTCCCGGGGTCGGGGACGGACGGCCCGCGTGGTAGGAAACCCCCCATGCCGCGCCGTGCCTCGATCACCGGTTGGGGCAAGTGCGTCCCCCCAGTCTCGCTGTCCAACGCCGACCTCGAGCGCCTCATGGACACCAACGACGAGTGGATCGTGGAGCGGACCGGCATCTCCAACCGGCAGCTCTCCCACGTGGAGATGACCGACCTGGCCGAGTTGGCCGCCCGGCGGGCCCTGGCCTGCTCGGGCCTGGACGCCGCCGAACTGGACCTGGTGGTGGTGGCCACCTGCACCCCGGAGATGCTGTGTCCCAGCGTGGCCGCCATGGTCCAGGACCGGATCGGCGCCAGCAACGCCGGGGCCTTCGACCTCAACGCCGCCTGTTCGGGCTTCGTGTACGGCACCTCGGTGGTGGCCGGGATGATCGAGTCGGGCTTCGCCGACAAGGTGCTCCTGGTAGGTGCCGAGAAGCTCCACTTCGCCATGGACTACCGGGACCGGGGAACGGCCATCCTGTTCGGCGACGGGGCCGGCGCCGCGGTGTTCGAACCCAGTGAGGACGGCGCCGGGGTGCTGGCCGTCGACCTGGGGGCCGACGGCGGCAAGGGCGGCACCATGCTGATCCGCTCCATGGGGTCGATGGGCGAGCCCAGCCCCACCAACGACCCGGAGGTCCACCGCCTCCACTTCGAGGGGCAGGCCGTGTTCAAGATCGCCGTCCAGGGCATCTCGTCCTCGGCGGCCCGGGTCCTGGAGCGGGCCGGGCTGACCGCCGACGAGGTGGACCTGGTCGTCCCCCACCAGGCCAACGCCCGGATCATCGACTCGGCCACCCGACGCCTCGGCATCGACGAGGACCGGGTGTTCGTCAACATCGGCGACCTGGGCAACACGGCTGCCGCGTCGATCCCCATGGCCATCTCCGACGCACTCGACGCCGGCCGGGTGGCTCCCGGCGACACCGTGGTGCTGACCGCCTTCGGCGGTGGCGTGACGTGGGGTTCGATCGCCCTCACATGGGGTGATCGCACCGAACCGGCCGGGGTCCACGAGGGCGAGTTGCCACCCACCGACATGGACTGCTTCGACCTGCTGCAGGACAACCTGGACTTCTTCGCCCCGCTCCACGCCGACGACCCGCCCATCGCCTGAGCGGGCCTCCCCCGGGCCCGGCGACCGTCCCGTCTCAGGGAATCTCGACGACCATGGCCCCCACGTGGGCCTTGGCCACGAAGGCCTCCTGGGCGGCGCGGAAGTCGGCCAGCGGCCATGTGGCGGCCACCACCGGCTGGACCTCGCCCCGCCGGATGTAGCCCATCAGCGCCTCGAACACCGCCGGCTCGTAGACCGTGCAGCCGTACAGGTCCAGGTCGTTGAGGTACAGGGTCCGCAGGTCCAGGTCCACGATGGGGCCGGCGATGGCCCCGGCCGTGGCGTAGCGGCCACCGCGGCACACCACCTCCAGCAGGGGCGCGAAGTCCGGTCCACCGACCACGTCGGCCAGTACGTCGACCCGACCTGACCCTCCGACCAGCCCGGCGGCCGCCCCGGCCACCGCCCCGGCCAGGTCATCGATCGCCCGGTCCACGCAGGCGTCGGCACCGAGGGCCGACACGGCATCGAACTTGGCGGCACCGGTCACGGCCACCACCCGGGCACCCCGGAGCCGGGCCAGCTGCACCAGCGCCGAGCCCACGCCGCCCGATGCCCCGGTCACCACCACCGTGTCGTCGGGCCCCACCCCGGGCCGGGTCAGCATGTGTTCGGCGGTGGCCCACGAACAGGGGAAGGACGCCAGTTCGACGTCGGTCAGGTCCAGCGGCGGACCGTCGACGGGGTCCACCGGGTACACGTTGCGTTCCGGGATGGCGCAGTACTGGGCGTAGCCGCCGTCTCGCTCGGATCCCAGGTAGCCGGCCTTGGAGCGGTCGGCGGGGTCGACGGCGTCACGGATCCAGCCGTCGGCCAGCACCCGCCGACCCACCAGCCCGGGGTCGGCGGCCGCCCCCACGGCAACCACCTCGCCACACGGGTCGGCGCCCTGGATGCGGGGAAAGGCCAGGCCGTCGCCACCCCACGTGCCGTCGTCGGACACGTCGCCCGCCGAACCGTCGGCGCTGAAGCCGTCGGTGGTCGTGGCCGAGGTGACCGACTTGGAGTACCACCCCACCCGGGTGTTCACGTCGGTGTTGTTCATGGCACAGGCCCGGACCCGTACCAGCACCTCGTCGTCGGCCGGCGTGGGTACCGGCACGTCGTGGCGCACCTCCAGCATCTCCGGTCCACCGTTGCCCGTCAGGTGGAGGGCCGTCATGACCTCCGGCAGGGCACCAGCGCCCGACAGGGGAACGGTCATCGCGGCGGCACCACCTCGTAGCCGGGCTCCTCGGGCTCGTCGTCCACGATCTCGGCCGGGAACCCGGGTGCCCGCACGTCCTGGCCGGTGGCCTCCTCGAGGCGCCGGATGATGTTGGGCGAGAACTCCCGGTCGCCGTAGCGGGCCCGACCGTCCTCGAACACCTCGACCAGCAGCGGCGACAGTTCGAGGGGCACCTCCAGCTTGCGGGACAGGGCGTCGAACAGGCCCACGTCCTTGGCCACCAGGTCCATGGTGAAGTTGATGTCCCGGCTGCCGTTCAGGATCACCTGGCCCTCGGTCTCGTGCACGAACGAGTTGCCCGACGAGATCCGGATGGCCTCGAAGGTGGTGTTGAGGTCCATGCCGGCCGCCGACGCGGTCACCAGGGCCTCGCTCACCGACAGGAGGTTGGCCGACGCCAGGTAGTTGGTCAGCACCTTGAGCACCGACGCCGAACCCAGGGGTCCGGTGTGCAGGATCCGGCGACCCATGGTGGTCAGCACGGGCAGCACCCTCTCGAAGGTGGCCCGCTCGCACCCGGCGAAGATGGCGATGTTGCCCGTCGCCGCCCGATGGCAGCCACCCGACACCGGGCAGTCCGCCGGGTCGGCCCCCGCCCCGGCCACCAGGGCACCGATCCGGCGAACCTCGGACTCGTCGGTGGTGCTCATCTCCAGCCAGATCGGCCGCCGGCCACCGTCGGTGCCCGAACGGGCCCGGGCAGCGAGCCCGGCCAGCACCCCGTCGTCGGACTCCATGACCGCCGAGCAGGCGGCAGGCGACGGCAGGCAGGTGATGACCACGTCGCAGGCCTCGGCCATCTCCCGGGGCGAGTC
>CAYWBE010000074.1:0-7876 GCA_964456295.1 uncultured Candidatus Nemicrothrix sp. | reverse complement strand
AGAACGAAAACGCTATCGCGGGCTGGCGGGGGCCTGTCAGCGGGCGGCGGGTCAGGGGGCGGCGGGTCAGCGGGTGGGTCAGCGGGCGGCGGGCCGGTGGAGGACCACCCAGGCCCGGACCAGGCCGTGGGCCAGCACGCCGCCCACCCCGAGGACCACCAGGCCGCCCACTGCGTCCAACCAGAAGTGGTTTCCGGTCACGACGACGGCGAACAGGGTGGCCACCGGGTAGGTGGCGGCCAGTGCCCGGGCCGTCCGGCTCCGGACGGTGGGCCAGATGACCAGGGCGGACCACATGGCCCAGGCGAAGTGGAGGCTGGGCATCGCCGCGTACTGGTTGCTGACCCGCTGCATGGTTCCCGAGTCGAACGACCACAGCCCACCCACGTCGGTGACCGTGTCCACGTAGGGGTGCAGGGCGGCCAGGCAGGCCCCGAACTCGCCACAGTCCGACAACAGGCGGGGTGGCATGAGGGGGAACAGGGCGAAGCCCACCAGGGCCAGTCCGGTGGTGCACAGGAAGGTCGAGCGGTGGCGGGCGTACAGGTGGGGGAAGCGTCGGTAGATCCACACGAGGGCGAACACCGTCACCGCGAAGTGGAACGTCCCGTAGAAGAGGTTCCAGAACTGGATGAACCACCGGTGGTCGATGAATGCCCCCTGGAGGTCGAGCTCCAGATAGAGGCCGATCGACCGCTCCAGGTCGATGATCCGTTCGGCGTTGGCCAGCGCCTCGGCGGCCGGGACCGACTCGGAGCCGAACAGGTTCCGGATGGTCGAGTAGACCACGTAGAAGCCCAGGACCAGCAGGACCTCGACCCACCAGTGGAGGCCACTACCCGGTCCGGCGTCCCGCCTGGGGAACCTGGTCTGTCCGTCGGGGGCGGCCGCCCCGCCGACTGCCGGTACGTGGCCCGCCTGCATGGTTCAGCCGGCGTCGCCGTCGACCCGTCCGAGGAACCGTCGGATCTCCACGACCACCCGGATGATGGTGGCCGTGGCCACCACGGAACCGTCGGCCGACGTGGTCGCTCCGAAGGTGAGGCGTCGCCCCTCGACCCCTTCCAGCACCGCTTCGGCGGTCACCTCGACGCCCGGCGCGGACGGGGATACGTGGTCGACGTTGATGCGCATCCCGACGCTCGTCTCGCCGTCGGCCAGTGATCCGTCGAGCGCCCGGACGGTGGCTTCCTCCATTAGGGCCACCAGTCGGGGGGTGCCCAGCACCGGTACCTCGCCCGAGCGGAGGGCGATCGCCGTGTCGGCTTCGGTGACGGTGTGGGTGGCGCGGCCGCGCAACCCGGGCATCGGGGGCACAGCGGTACCCTACGCATCCACTCGTACCCGACCGGGACATCAGCCCGGAGCGGAACCCGGGACAGGACCAGGAGTGTGAAGGTGGCTGACGGCGATGGAACCCCGATGACGTCCGATCCCGGCATCCTGGAGCCCGACCAGTTGGCCGACGCCCTCTCGTTGGCCATGGCCACCGGCGCCGAGTTCGCCGAGGTGTTCGTGGAGGACCGCCGATCGACCTCCGCAGTGCTCGACGACGGCCGGATCGAGGAGTTGTCCAGTGGCCGGGACCGTGGTGCCGGCATCCGCGTCATCGTGGGCGAGACCACCGGATTCGCCCACACCGCAGACCTCTCACCGGCCGGCCTGCGAGCCGCGGCCGAAGCGGCCTCGGCGGCGGCCCGCACGGGCGGCAGTGGCGTGCACGAGGTGGTCCTGGACGGCCCGTCGGGACCGGCTCCGGCGGTCGTCGCCGTGCTGCCGGCCGACGTTCCCAAGGCCCGCAAGGTGGAACTCCTGCAGCGGGCCGACGCGGCGGCCCGCTCCACCGGCGGGGCCGTCACCCAGGTCTCGGCCAGGTACGGCGATTCCCAGCGCCGGATCCAGATCGCCAACAGCGAGGGCCTGCTGACCGGTGACCGCCAGATCCGAACCCTGTTCTCGGTGTCGTGCGTGGCCTCCGGGGACACCGGCCTCCAGACCGGCCGGGAGTCGGTCGGCCACACCGTGGGCTTCGAACTGTTCGACCGGGTGGACGTGGACGACCTGGCCCGACGGGCCGCCGGTCGGGCCGTCACCAAGCTCGACGCCGTGCCGGCTCCCAGCGGCGAGATGCCGGTGGTGGTCGGTCCGGGTGGCGGCGGGGTGCTGTTCCATGAGGCGTGCGGCCACGGCCTGGAGGCCGATCTGGTGGCCAAGTCGGCCTCGGTGTTCGCCGGTCGACGGGGCGAGCTGGTGGCCACCCCGACGGTCAGCCTGGTCGACGACGGGACCATGGCCGGTGAGTGGGGCTGCTTCGCCGTCGACGACGAGGGTCGTCGTGCGGCACGCAACGTGCTCATCGAGGACGGGGTGCTGACCGACTACATGTGGGACCGGTTGCGGGCCCGTCGGGAGGGCCGTGAGGGGTCGGGGAACGGTCGCCGCCAGAGCTACCGGCACCTTCCGATGGTGCGGATGACCAACACCTACCTGGAGGGCGGGGCCGACGACCCGGAGGCCATCGTGGCCGGGACCGACCACGGGGTGTACGTGGCCCAACTGGGCGGTGGCCAGGTCAATACGGCCACCGGGGACTTCGTGTTCGGCATGACCGAGGCCTACCTGATCGAGGATGGCCGGCTCACCGCCCCCATCCGCGAAGGAAACCTGATCGGCAACGGGCCCGAGGCCCTCCTGGCCATCGACGCCATCGCCGGCGACTTCGCCATGGGGTCCCCCGGCACGTGCGGCAAGGACGGCCAGGGCGTTCCGGTCGGCGACGGGACGCCGACGCTGCGGGTGGCCCGGCTCACCGTGGGTGGGACGGCGGCCTGACGTGTCCGGGACCCGGGACGACGAGGCGGGCCTGCTGGCCATCGCCGAGCGCGTGGTGGCCATGGCCGCGCCGGGCGAGGAGGTCGAGGTCGTGGTCGCCCACGAGCGTGAGACCGAGGTCCGGGCCTACCAGGGCGAGGTTGAGTCGCTGACCTCGGCCGAATCCCGTGGGATCGGGGTGCGCGTGGTGCGCGACGGCCGGCAGGGGTTCGCCTACGCGGGCACGCTCGAGGCCGATGCGCTGGTCGAGGTGCTCGGCGAGGCCCGGGACAACGTGGAGTTCGCCACCCCGGACGAGCACTGTGCCGTCGCCGAGCCCGACGGGGTGGCCACAGCAGGGCTGGACCTCTACCGGCCGGCCCTGGTCGACCACCCGGCCGATGCCAAGGTGGCGCTCGCCCTCGAGTTGGAGTGGCTCACCCGGGCCGCCGATCCGCGGATCAGCGGGGTGGAGTCCGCCGAGTACGGCGACTCGGTGTCGGCCAGTGCGGTGGCCACCACCACGGGCATCCGGTCCACCAGCCGGGAGACGGGCTGCTTCCTCTCGGCCTACGCCCTGGCCGAACAGGACGGCGAGACCCAGACCGGATTCGGGTTCTCGCTGGGCCGCGAGCCGGGCGACCTGGACGTGGCCACGGCGGCCGCCGAGGCCGCCGAGCGGTCCACCCGCATGCTGGGTGCGGTCAAGCCTGCCTCGGGACGCATCGCCGTGGTGCTGGATCCGTGGGTGAGCGCACAGTTCCTGGGGATCGTGGCCGGGACCCTGAACGGGGAGTCCGTCCAGAAGGGCCGATCCCTGTTCGCCGATCGACTGGGCGAGGAGGTGGCCTCGCCGCTGCTGACCCTGGTGGACGACCCGACCGACCCGGCGGCCACCTCGGCCACGGCCACTGACGGGGAGGGGCTGGCCACCCGGCGAAACGTGCTGGTCGACGGAGGCCGCCTCGAGCGGTTCGTGCACAACAGCCAGACGGCCCGCCGGGCCGGCACCGTGTCCACCGGTTCGGCGGTGCGGGGCTACTCGTCGACGCCGGGCGTGGGGGTGCGGGCCGTGTCGGTCCTGGGCGGCGACCGGACGCCCGCCCAACTGGTGGCCGGCATCGACGACGGCGTGCTGGTGCAGGGGGTGAGCGGCCTGCACTCGGGCGTGAATCCGGTCAGCGGCGACTTCTCGACCGGGGCCGAGGGCCTGCGGATCCGGGGCGGCGAGTTGGCCGAACCGATCCGGGAGTTCACCATCGCGTCGACCCTCCAGAAGATGCTGACCGACCTGGTGGCCATCGGGGACGACGTCCAGTGGCTGCCCATGCGGGCGGCCGGGGTCACCCTGGTCATCGGCGAGTTGACGGTGTCGGGGGTGTAGGGCCAGCCCGACCCATGTCGATCCTGCACGCCATCCTGCTGGGCCTGGTCCAGGGGTTGACCGAGTTCCTGCCCGTCTCGTCCAGTGGGCACCTGGAGTTGGTGCCGTGGTTGTTCGGCTGGGACCATTTCGACGGCGACGCCCGACTGGAGGACGCGTTCGACGTGGCCCTCCACGTGGGGACCCTCGGGGGGGCGGCGTACTACCTCCGGTCCGACCTGGCCCGGTACCTCGGTGCCGGATGGGGGTGGCTGCGGGCCGGAGCCGGTGTTCCGCCCACCGGTGATGCCCGGACGGCCCTCCTCCTCGCCGTCACCGCGGTGCCCACCGGGATCCTGGGTCTGGTGGTGGTGGCCGCGACCGACGACCTGGGCGGTCGGACCTGGCTGGTGGCCACCTGCCTGATCGCATTCGGGGTGGTGCTGTGGGTGGCCGATCGCCGCGGCGGCCGGGGTGCCGGCCGGGGTGACGGCCGGGTGATGGCCGACCTGTCGTTGGCGAACGCCGTGGTGCTCGGCGTGGCCCAGGGGCTGGCCTTCCAACCGGGGGTGTCCCGGTCCGGGGTGACGATCAGCGTGGCCCGGACCATGGGGGTGGAGCGCACCGAGGCGGCCCGGCTGGCGTTCCTGATGGCCCTGCCGGTCATCGCCGGGGCCGGCCTGCTGTCGGCCGTGGACGTGGTGGTGCCCGCCGGTTGGTGGCCACCGTTCATCGCCGGGATGGTGGCGGCCGCGGTGAGCGGCTGGGTGGCCGTCCACTTCCTGCTCCGGTTCGTGGCCCGCTCTGGACTGGGGGGCTTCGCCGCCTACCGGGTGGTGCTCGGCCTGGGCGTCCTGGCCCTTCTGGCCACTGGCGTGCGCTGAGGGATCAGCCGTCGGGAACCAGCGCCGGGATGAGGCCGCCCCGGTGCAACGCCCCGGCCACCTCGTCCATCCGGTCGGTCGGAACGGCCACGGTGAGGGTCCGGTCGTCGAGGGCCAGGACCCTCGCCGAGGCCGCCACCCGGTGGGCCGACGGGTGCACTGTCGACGGGGAGTCGACCGCCCACAGGTCGACGTGGTCGCCGGGCCGGAGGGCCAGTGGGTCAGCGCCCCGGGCCAGGGCAACCCCGCGTTCACCGGGTCCGGGGGCCGTCGGGGGCCCGGACGACGTCTGGTGTCCGGTGGGAGCACAGGCCGGTGGTTCGATGGCGGCCTGCACGGTCAGGCCGGTGAGCAGTGCCAGGCAGGTGGCGGCTGACCACCAGGCCATCCGGTGGTGGGCGGCCCATGCCCGGATGCGGGCGGTGGGGTAGGACACGGCCCCTCCCGGGGGCTGGCTGGCGTCGGGAGGGAAGCGGGGGCGTCGTCGCCGGTCAGGCGGGGCTGGGCGCCTTCGGGGCGGGCGAGTTGCCCTTGTCGCTGGTGGAGCCGTTCGATGCCGAGTCCGTGGACGATGGCGTGGTCCCGGTCGAGGACGAGCCCTCGCTGGTCGTCCTGGTGTCGGAACCGGATTCCGTCGATCCGGAGGCCGAGGTGTCGGCGGTGGTCTTGTCCGTCGAGCGGCCCCGGGCCGCAGAGCCATGGTCGTTCTTGTAGAAGCCGTCGCCCTTGAACGAGATCCCCACGCCACTGAACACCTTGTTGACCGGGCCGTCACACGCATCGTCGATGCAGGTGGTCAGCGTGTCGTCGGTGAACGACTGGCGCACCTCGAACTCGCCCTGGCAGGTCTGGCAGCGGTACTGGTAGGTCGGCATGACGGGAATCTCGGCTGGTCGGCAGGTCGGATCCCGAAACGGGACAGCGCAGCCTACCGGCGCCCGTCGGGCACACTGGTGGCGTGGACTTCCCCTCCGGCCCCGGCGCATGGGCCCTCGTGGTGCTGGCCTACCTGCTGGGCACCCTCCCGTCGGCCCACCTGGTGGCTGGTCGCCGGGGCGTTGATCCGACCCTGGAGGGGTCCGGCAACCCGGGCGCCACCAACGTCTACCGGACGGCCGGGCGCAGGGCCGGGGTGTCGGTGTTCGTGGCCGACGTGGGCAAGGGCATGGTGGCCACGGGCCTGGGCCTGGCCGCCGACGGGCGCTCCCTCGGCTTGGCGTGCTGGGCGGCGGCCACCATCGGCCACGTCGCCCCGGTGACCCGTCGGTTCCGGGGAGGGAAGGGCGTGGCCACCGGCGGCGGGGGTGGGTTGGTGCTGTTCCCGGCGGTCGGGGTCGTCGTCGTCGCCCTGTTCGCCCTGGTGGCCCGGCTCTCGGGCAAGGCGTCGCTCGGGTCGATATCGATCTGCGTCGCGTTGCCCCTGGGGGTGGCCCTCACCGGTCGGGGTTGGTCGGAGTTCCTCGTGACGGTGGCCACCTGCCTCCTCGTGCTGGTGCGACACCAGTCCAACATCCGTCGCCTGGCCACCGGCCGGGAACAGGGATGGGGGCCTTGATCCCCCTGGCCGAGGCCCGCGACCACGTCCTGGCGCGGTGCGGGGGACCGGCGCCCGTCGAGGTACCGCTGGCCGAGGCCCGGGGCCTGGTGCTGGCCGGGCCGGTGGACGCTCCCGAGCACGTGCCGCCGTTCGCCAACACGGCCATGGATGGCTTCGCCGTACGGGCGCTGGACACCACCGGGGCACCGTCGACCCTCGACCTGGTGGGAACGGTCGCTGCCGGGGTGGATCCGGTGGCGTCCGGGATCCGGGTGGGGCCGGGTGCTGCGGCACGGATCATGACCGGAGCGCCGATGCCGCCGGGGGCCGATGCCGTGGTCATGGTCGAACTGGCCGAGGTCTCACCGGACGGGACCACCGTCACGGTGGACGTCGAGGTGCCGGTGGGGAACCACGTACGGGCTGCCGGCGAGGACCTGACGACCGGCGACCGGGTGTTCGACGCGGGCACGGTGCTGGGGCCGGGGCACCTCGGGGTGCTGGCCAGCATCGGCCTGGACGTCGTGTCGGTCCGGCGTCGCCTCCGCGTCGGGGTGCTGTCCACCGGGGACGAGCTGCGCGAGGGTCCCGCCCCGCTGGAGCCCGGCCAGATCCGCGATGCCAACCGCCCGGCCCTGCTGGCCCTGGTGGACGAGCTGGGCGCCGAGGCGGTGGACCTCGGTCGGGTGGCCGACGACGAGGCGGCCATCGAGGCGTGCCTGGTCGATGGGGTGGCCCGGTGCGACGCGTTGCTGACCTCCGGCGGGGTGTCGATGGGCGACTTCGACTACGTCAAGGTCGTCCTGGACAGGATCGGCGACATGCGGTGGATGCAGGTGGCCATCAAGCCGGCCAAGCCGCTGGCCTTCGGGGTGGTCGACGGGGTGCCGGTCTTCGGCCTGCCCGGCAACCCGGTCTCCTCCATGGTCTCCTTCGAGTTGTTCGCCCGGCCGGCGCTGCGGTCCATGGCCGGCCACCGCGACCTCGACCGGCGACGGGTGCGGGCCGACGTGGTCGGTGGCCTGGGTCGTCGCCGGGACGGCAAGGTCCACTTCGCACGGGTGGTCGTCGAGGTGGTCGACGGAGGGTTCCGGGTCCGGTCGGCCGGTGGACAGGGGTCCCACCAGCTCACCGCCATGGCGGCAGCCGACGGGTTGGCCGTGCTGCCCGACGGCGACGGCGTGGCCGACGGCGACCAGGTCGAGGTCCTGTTGCTGGGTTGAACGGTTGCTGGGTTGAACGGTTGCTGGGTTGAACGGTTGTCGGGTTGAACGGTGGCTG
>CAYWBE010000073.1:0-7937 GCA_964456295.1 uncultured Candidatus Nemicrothrix sp. | reverse complement strand
TCGTCGACGATCTCGGCGTCCACCACGTCGTCGTCGGACCCACCCTCGGCACCGCCACCGGCGGCGGCCGACTCGGCCTGGGCAGCCTCGTAGAGGCGCTGGCCGAACTCCTGGCTGGCTGCCATGAGCGCCTCGGTGGCCGTCCCGATGGCCTCGACGTCGTCGTCGCCCAGGGCCTTCTTCAGGTCCTCGAGCTTCGCGGTGACGTTGGTGGTCTCGTCCTCGGTGAGCTGGTCGCCCTGGTCGGCCAGCAGCTTCTCGGTCTGGTACACGAGGTTGTCGGCGTTGTTGCGTACCTCGGCCTCGGCCTTGCGCTGACGGTCCTCGTCCGCGTGGGACTCGGCGTCACGGACCATCTGGTCGATGACGTCGGAGTCGAGCGACGACTGGCCGGTGATGGTCATGGACTGCTCGTTGTCCGTCGCCCGGTCCTTGGCCGACACGTGCACGATGCCGTTGGCGTCGATGTCGAAGGTGACCTCGATCTGCGGGGTCCCCCGGGGAGCCGGCGGGAGGTTGATCAACTGGAACTTGCCCAGGGTCTTGTTGAACTGCGACATCTCGCGTTCGCCCTGGAGCACGTGGATCTCGACGGACGGCTGGCCGTCCTCCGCGGTGGTGAACACCTCGGACCGCTGGATGGGGATGGTGGTGTTGCGCTCGATGAGCCGGGTCATGACCCCGCCCTTGGTCTCGATGCCCAGTGACAACGGGGTGACGTCGAGCAGGAGCACGTCCTTGACCTCGCCGACCAGCACGCCGGCCTGGACCGCGGCACCGATGGCCACCACCTCGTCCGGGTTGACGTTCTTGGACGGGTCACGACCGGCGATCTCCTTGGCCAGGTCGACCACGGCGGGCATGCGGGTGGAGCCGCCGACCAGGATCACGTGGTCGACCTCCCCCCTGGACAGGCCGGCGTCCTTGACGGCCTGCTCGAACGGGGCCCGGCAGCGGGCCAGCAGGTCGGCGGTGAGCTCCTGGAACTTGGCCCGGGTCAGCGTGTAGAACACGTTCATCGCCCAATCATAAAAAAAAAAAACGAACGGCAGGTTGATCTGGGTCTGCTGCACCTGGGACAACTCGATCTTGGCCTTCTCAGCGGCCTCCTTGAGGCGCTGGGCAGCCATGGGGTCGACACCCAGGTCGACGCCGTGGTCGTTGCGGAACGAGGTGACGAGCCATTCGATGACGGCCTCGTCCCAGTCGTCCCCGCCGAGGCTGGTGTCGCCGTGGGTGGCCTTCACCTCGAAGACCCCGTCGCCGATCTCCAGCACCGACACGTCGAACGTTCCGCCGCCGAGGTCGAACACCAGGATCGTCTGCTCGGAGTCATCCTTGTCGAGGCCGTAGGCCAGGGCGGCGGCCGTCGGCTCGTTGATGATGCGCAGTACCTCGAGGCCGGCGATCTGGCCCGCCTCCTTGGTGGCGGTGCGCTGGGCGTCGTCGAAGTAGGCGGGCACGGTGATGACGGCCTGGTCGACGGTGGTCCCGAGGTAGGCCTCGGCATCCCGCTTGAGCTTCTGGAGCGTGCGGGCCGAGATCTCCTGGGCCGTGTAGTCCTTGCCGTCGATGTCCTGGACCCAACCGGTGCCCATGTGGCGCTTGACGGACCGGATGGTGCGCCCGGGGTTGGTGATGGCCTGTCGCTTGGCCACCTCGCCGACCAGTACCTCGCCATCCTTGGCGAAGGCCACCACCGACGGGGTGGTGCGCGAGCCCTCGGCGTTGGCGATGACGACGGGATCGCCGCCCTCCAGCACGCTGACGACCGAGTTGGTGGTTCCGAGGTCGATGCCCACGGCCTTGCCCATGATTGGTACTCCTGTTTCTCCGGTTTCTCCGGTTTCTCCAGTCGCGAGGTCTTCCGTCGCGACTCCTGTTGCGGTCCTTCGGGGCGGATGGGCCCCGTCGGCCCGGGATGGGGGGAGGGTTCCCGGGACCGACGGTGCAGGCTATGGACTGCCTGCCATGGCACCACCCTTTGTTGCTATATGCCACTCTAGAAAGTTGAGTGGCTCTATAGCAACTTCTGTGGAGAGAATTTCCCCGGATCGGCGAAAAGCCATCCGGTACGGTGGCCCGATGCCCACCCTGATCCTGCTCCGCCACGGCCAGAGCACCTGGAACGCCACCAACCAGTTCACCGGCTGGTACGACTGCGACCTCACCGAACAGGGGGAATCCGAGGCCCGGGCCGGCGCCCGACTCCTGGCCGACGCCGGCCTCCTCCCCGACGTGGTCCACACCTCGCTACAGGTCCGGGCCATCCGCACCGCGGAGCTGGCCCTCGGCGAACTGGGCCGGTCATGGATTCCGGTGCGTCGGGACTGGCGACTCAACGAACGGCACTACGGCGACCTGACCGGCCTCGACAAGGCCGAGACCCGCGAGCGCCACGGGGCCGAACAGCTCCAGGCCTGGCGGCGGGGCTACGCCACCCCACCCCCACCGATCTCCGACGACAACCCGTTCAACCCCAACCACGACGTCCGATACGCCGACATCGAACCGCCACTGGCCGAATGCCTGGCCGACGTCGTGGTGCGGATGCTCCCCTACTGGGACGAGGCCATCGCCCCCGACCTCCGGGCCGGACGAATCGTGCTGGTGGCCGCCCACGGCAACAGCCTGCGAGCCCTGTGCAAGGAGCTGGACGACATCTCCGACGATGACATCACCGACCTGAACATCCCCACCGGAACCCCGCTCCACTACGAACTGGGCGACGACCTCCGGCCCCTCGAGGCCAGGCCGGTGCTCGAACGGTCGCTGGACCCCGAAGCGGCCCGGGCAGCCGCCGAGGCCGTGGCCCGCCAGGCCGGCTGACCGGCTGCAGAAGCAGGTACCCGAACGCGACCGGGCGGGTCCCGAAGGACCCGCCCGTACCGGACCCCCGCCGGCCAATCGTCAGGACCGCCGAATCAGCCGATGGTCACCGTCTCGGGGCCGTAGCCCGGCGAACCGTGCTCGGCCACGTCCAGACCGGCCATCTCCTCCTCGGCCGATACCCGCAGGCCGACCGTGGACTTGATCACCTTGAACAGGATCGCCGTGGTTCCCAGCACCCAGACGGCCACGATCACCACGCCGATGGCCTGCACCACCAACTGGTCGATCCCGCCGCCGTAGAACAGGCCGGCATCGTCGCGCCCCAGGAAGGCGTCGTCGTGCTTGGCGAACAGGCCGATGGCCAGGGTTCCCCAGACGCCGCACACGCCGTGGACCGACACCGCACCCACCGGATCGTCGATGCCCCGACGCTCGATGAACAGCACCGACCAGACCACGATCACCCCGCCGATCAGGCCCACGATGACCGCGCCGAGGAAGGTCATGGTGCCGGTACCGGCGGTGATGCTGACCAGCCCGGCCAGGGCGCCGTTGCCGGCCATCCCGACGTCCAGCGCACCGGTCTTCCTCCAGATGACGGCGGCGGCACCGACCACGCCGGCCGAGGCGGCCAGCAGGGTGGTCATGATGCAGTGGGCCACCCAGTTGTCCATGGCCAGCTCGGAGCCGGCGTTGAAGCCGAACCACCCGAACCACAGGATGAACACGCCGATCACCACGAAGCCGACGTTGTGGCCGGGAAGGGCCCGCGGGCTGCCGTCGGCGCCGAACTTGCCGAGTCGTGGGCCGAGGAAGATCGCCCCCATCAGGGCCGCCCAGCCACCTGCGCTGTGGACGATGCTCGAACCGGCGAAGTCGCTGAACCGGGCGTCACCGATGTTGAGGTCCGAGAGGATGCCCTCGCCGTGCCAGAACATGTGCACGACGACCGGATAGATGAACCCGCTCATCACCAGGCTGAACAGCAGGTAGGCCGAGAACTTGGTGCGCTCGGCCATGGCCCCCGAGGCGATGGTCACCGCGGTGGCCGCGAACACCACCTGGAAGAAGAAGAACGACGGCGTGGCCAGCACGTCACCGCCGTCGAACGACTCCGACATGCCCGAGAGGAAGAAGGTGTCGGTGCCGATCAGGCTGCCGCCGTCGGCTCCGAAGGCGAAGCCGAAGCCCACCGCCCAGAAGGCCAGGGCACCGATCGCCATGTCGGCCAGGTTCTTGGCCATGATGTTGCCGATGTTCTTGGCCCGGGTCAGCCCGGCCTCGACCAGGGCGAACCCGGCCTGCATCAGGAACACCAGGCAGCCGGCCAGGATCAGCCAGAGGCTGGTCAGCAGGGCGGCGTTGTACTCGGCCGGGGTGATCTCCTGGGCCACGGCGGGCGTGGCCGACAGGACGACGGCGGCCAGCACGCCGAACAGGCCGAATCCCACCTTGTGGACACGGCTCCGTGCCGCCCGCTGCAGCCAGAGCCGCCCGAGGGCGGTCCTGCCCGCTCCTGCGGTCGGTCGCTGTGTCATGGATGTGGTGGTCACGATTGCCCCCTCCAGAGGTGGACGTCGGCGGAATCCCGATGGGACGGGTCTCCTGAACGAGGGCCAACGTACGGAGCCCGGATTTCACGCTCGTCAGGTCGGCGTGACGACCCGGCGACGGCCACCTGACACGTTTCTGACACGCCTCCGGGAACCGACCACCCGTGACCAGTGGTTCACGGGCGTGTAACAGGCGGGAAACAGGGGATCCGTAGGTTCCGGCCATGGCAGGGACCCGACCAGCACGACCACCCGCGAGGAATCATGACGTGGACGGCCGCGACGTCGTACTCGTCCGCTGGCCAGCCGAGGACGACCGCCTCGACGACCTCCGGACCGGCGCCGTGCCCCGCCTGGTCCTCGTCGCCCCACACGCCGACCCCTTCTCCCCGGTCGACGACCTCGAGGACTGGGTACGCCTCCCGGTGGCCGAGGTGGACGTCCGGGCACGGGTCCGCACCCTGAAGCGTCGGGTCACCGACGCCTCCGAACGGGTCCCCGAACTGGCCGACGACCGCCTCCTCCGATACGGCCGGTGGTGGGCCGCCCTGGCCCCCGCCGAGGCCCGGCTGGCCGAACCACTGGTCGACCGGTTCGGCGCCGTGGTGAGTCGCACCGACCTGGCCCGGGCCGGCTGGCCCGAGGGGCTTCCCAGTCGCAACTCCCTGGACGTCCAGCTGGGGCGCCTCCGGCGACGCCTCGAGGGCTCCGGTCTGACCCTGAGGACCGTCCGGTCCCGGGGCTGCGTCCTGGCCACCGCCTGACCCGCTTCCGGCGGCCGACCCGGTGAGCGGTCGAAACGACCCGGGGAACCACGGGCCGGTAGTCTCCGGTCGCCATGACTGACACCGCTGCAAGCACCGACACCACCCGGCGGTTCCGCCCCAACCACGCCGTCATCGGACTCGGAGTACTGGTCGCCCTGTTCACCGCGGCGTCCGGGGTGGCATCGGTGGTCAACGAGTTCCACGACGACTCGCCGATCACCCGCGAGGTGTTCGCCAACGTCCCCGGCCCGCTGAAGTTGGCCTTCTACTCGGTCATCCCACTGCTCATCGTCTACGGAGCCGTCCTCTTCTCATACCGCGTCCAGAACTGGCAGCGGGGCGTCCCCGACGACCGCTCGACCCGGCCGGCCAACGCCAAGCGGCGGTTCGGCGACTTCCGGTCCGGCGTCTACATGCAGACCCTGTTGCGGGACCCGGCGGCCGGGGTCATGCACGCCCTCATCTACTTCCCGTTCCTGATCCTGATGGCCGTCACCACGGTCCTGGAGATCAACCACCAGGTCCCCGAGGCGATGAAGTTCCTCCACGGCGACGTGTACCGGGCCTACACGGCGGTGGGCGACATCGCCGGGGTGCTCTACCTGGTCGGCGTGGTGTGGGCCATCCTGCGGCGCTACGGGCCCCGCCGGTTCCGCCCGTACCGCATCCGCATCAAGTCCAAGCCCGAGCACGCCGCCGTGCTGCTCATCTTCCTGGCCATCGGCGTCACCGGCTTCGGGGCCGAGGCGTTCCGCATCGCCCTGCAGGACGCCACTCCCGGCGGCCACGGGGTCGGCCCGGAGACATGGTCGGTGGTCGGCTACCCGCTGGCCATGGCCATCGGAGAGGTCGACTGGCTGGTCGACGACGTGGCCGGCTGGCACCAGGGCTGGTGGATCGCCCACGTGGCCTCGTTCATGGCCTTCCTGGCCCTGCTGCCCATCACCATGATCCGGCACATGTTCACCTCGCCGCTGAACATGTACCTGAAGGACCGGTCCCGCCCCAAGGGCGCCATGAAGCCCATGCCCGACCTCATGGAGACCGAGTTGGAGAGTTTCGGCGCGGCGACCATCGAGGACTTCACCTGGAAGCAGCTGCTGGACACCGACTCGTGCACCATGTGCGGCCGCTGCACCAGCGTCTGCCCGGCCCACGCCACCGGCAAGCCGCTGGATCCCCGGGAGATCGTGCTCAAGACCGGCGAGGTCATGGCGGCCACCGGCGACCCGCAGGTATCGCCTCCCATCGGGACCGACGCCGAGGTCACCGTGCCGGCCAACTGGATGTTCGACCGCATCACCAACGACGAGCTCTGGTCGTGCACGTCGTGCCGGGCCTGCGACGAGATCTGCCCGGTCAACATCGAGATCCTGGACAAGATCCTGGACATGCGGCGCTACCTGTCGCTCATGGAGTCCGACTTCCCGAGCGAGTTGGGCGCCGCCTACCGGTCGATGGAGAACTCGGGCAACCCGTGGGGCCTGTCCCAGAGCGAACGGGCCGACTGGGTGGGCGACCTGGAGGGCATCGAGGTACTCGACGGTGGCGACCCGTTCGAGGCCGACTACCTCTACTGGGTGGGCTGTGCGGGATCCTTCGACGACAAGAACAAGAAGGTGTCCAAGGCCATGGCCACGCTCATGCAGCGGGCCGGCGTGTCGTTCTCGATCCTGGGTCCGTCGGAGATGTGCACCGGCGACCCGGCACGACGGTCGGGCAACGAGTACATCTTCCAGATGCTGGCCATGCAGAACGTCGAGACCCTCGACGGCATGGGGGTGAAGAAGATCGTCACCCAGTGCCCGCACTGCTTCAACACCCTGGCCAATGAGTACCCCCAGCTGGGCGGCCACTACGAGGTCGTCCACCACAGCCAGCTCCTGGAGTGGCTGATCGCCGAGGGGAAGCTGGACATGAGCCAGGCCCGCCTCGACGAGCGGGTCGTCTACCACGACTCCTGCTACCTGGGCCGCCACAACGACGTGTACTCGGCGCCCCGCAACGTGATCGGGAGCCTGGCCGGCATCGACCTCGTGGAAGCCGACCGACAGGGCACCAAGGGCATGTGCTGCGGTGCCGGTGGCGGCCGGATGTTCATGGAGGAGCACATCGGCAAGAACATCAACGTCGAGCGCTCACAGGAACTGCTGGCCACCGGGGCCGGGCGCATCGCCACGGCCTGCCCGTTCTGCTACATCATGATCGACGACGGGGTGAAGGGCGAAGGCGTCGACGACTCGGAGGTGAAGGTGGGCGACATCGCCCTGCACCTGCTCGAGGCGCTCGAGTCGGCCGAGGCGCCGGTCGACATCACGTGAACCCCGGGCCGGCGACAACGTCGCCGGCCACCGGGATCAGCCGAAGTTCTCCCAGTACCGGCTGGGGCGCGGACCCTCCTGGCCCCGGTACTTCGATCCCAGTTCGCTGGACCCGTAGGGCCGGTCGGCCGCCGTGGTCATCCGGACGAACGAGATCTGGCCGATCTTCATCCCCGGGTACAGGGTGATGGGCAGGCTGGCCACGTTGGACAGCTCGAGGGTGAGCTGGCCGTCCCAGCCGGCGTCCACGTAACCGGCCGTGGAGTGGATGAGCAGCCCGAGTCGGCCGAGGCTGGACTTCCCCTCCAGGCGGGCCACCAGGTCATCGGGCACCACCACCCGTTCGGCGGTGGAACCCAGCACGAACTCGCCCGGATGGAGGATGAACGGATCGTTCTCAGCGGCCTCGACCTGCTCGGTGAGCTCGGTCAGGTCGGTCCGGACGTCGATGTGGCCCATGGTGT
>CAYWBE010000072.1:0-8516 GCA_964456295.1 uncultured Candidatus Nemicrothrix sp. | reverse complement strand
AAGCCTCAGGCGAACTTCTCGAGGTCCTCGGCCAACGCCCAACCGGTGGCGACGAGCACGTCGCCGGCCGCCGGATCCAGGTTGTCGAAGAAGGCCACCACCTCGGGATCGACCTTGTCGGCCTTGAGGCTGGTGTGGTCGAACACGCACGCCGGGAAGCTCTTGCCCGGAGAGGTGAACCGCTTCTCCTGGTAGGCCAACGTCGACAGGCCGAAGCGCTTGACGAACCGTCGGCCCCACGCCCGTTCCTCGCCGGAGGCCCGATGGCCGGGACGGGGCACGATGTCGTTCAGGCCCTTGAGGGCTTCAAAGCCCGAGACCTCGTTGAACCGTGCACCGACGACCACGTCCTCGTCGGGGAAGGCCATCACGGCACGACGGAGATGCTCGCCGGTCAGCGCCCGCAGCACGGTGTCCCGCTTAGAGGTGCGGTGGACGGACGCCAGACCGATGATCACGGCCGGGGTACCGCCGATGCGCTCCAGGGTGAAGAAGGCGAAGCCCTTCAGTCGGCCACCCTCACGGGCCGTGCTGATGAGCACCCACTCCTCGGTCTGTTTGGAGATCAGCCCGATGCCGAACGGGTTGGGCCCCTCGGCGCACAGGTCCGCCATCTCCTCGATCTCGGCATCGCCGAGCATCGTGCAGTCCTTGGTCTCGACCTCGATCGCCATGGTCCGGCACCTTCCGTTGGGCCCCTGTGGTTCCGGGATCACGCCGAGACTCCCGCCTTTGGGCCCCACCATTTTGCCGGGGCACCGGGGGGTTTCCCAACCCGGCCGGCAGGCTGGTCAGCCGGCGAGGACGGACTCAGCCCCCAGCAGGACCCGGATCTCGGCCACCAGCCCGCTTCCCGGATCCACCGAGTAGTCCTCCGGGAGGCGCAGCACCTGCCGGTCGCCGAGGTGCAGGAACACCTCCGAGTCGCCCGGGTGGGCGGTCAGGAGGCCCTTCAGCTCATCGATGGTCTCGGGGCGCACCCGCTCCAGCGGCAGGTGGACCCGCACCGGCCTGGCCTCGTCCAGTTCTGTCGTCCTGAGCACGTCGACGCTCTGGCAGATGATCTTGGGAAGATCCTCCCGGCGATCCACCCGCCCCTGGACGAGCACGATCACGTCGTCGGCCAACTTGTGGCCGTGCTCGGTCATCGTCTTGGGAAAGACCATGACCTCCATCGACCCACCCAGGTCCTCCAGGGCGAACACCGCCATCAGGTCACCACGACGGGTCCACTTCTTGTCCAGGTTGGTGACCACTCCCCCGACGGTCCGGAACACCCCGTCCTCGGCGTCCTCCAGTTCGGTGATGGAGGCGTCGCAACGCCGACGGAGGGCCGCCTCGTAGCCGAGCAGCGGGTGGTCCGACACGTAGAGGCCGAGCATCTCCTTCTCGAAGGCCAGCCGGGTCATCTTGTCGAACTCGACATCGGAAATGGTCGCCCGCTCGTCGAAGGCCGGACCGTCGCCCTCGGCCTCGCCGAACAACGACATGACCCCCATGTCGTGTTCCTTCCGGCGGGCCACCGTGTGGTCGATGATCTGCTCGTGGGCATGCAGCAGCCCCTGGCGGGGGTGACCCATGGCGTCGAACGCCCCTGCCTTGATGAGCGACTCCACGGTCCGCTTGTTCAGCACCGAGGTGTCACAGCGCTCGCAGAAGTCGTAGAAGTCCGAGAACGGGCCGTTGGCGTCCCGTTCGGCGACCATCAGTTCGACGAGGCCCTCGCCCACGTTGCGCACCGCAGAGAGTCCGAACACGATCCGACCGGCACCGGTGCCGCCACCGTCGAGCCCGTTCGCCCCGCCCGCCGTTACCGGCTCGAAGTCCGATCGGGCCACGTTCACGTCGGGCACCGTCACCTCGATGCCCAGCACCCGGCACTCGTTGAGGTACACGGCGGCCTTGTCCAGGTTGGACTTCACGCTGGTCAGCAGGGCGGCCAGGTACTGGACCGGATAGTGGGCCTTGAGCCAGGCGATCTGGTAGGCGATGTACCCGTACCCGTAGGAGTGGCTCTTGTTGAAGGCGTAGTCGGCGAACTGCTCCACGTCGTCGAAGACCCCGTTGCCCAACTTCTCCCCGTAGCCCGTGGCCTCACAGCCCCCCACGAAGGCGACCCGCTCCTTCGCCATGAGCTCGCGGTCCTTCTTGCCACACGCCTTGCGGAGGTTGTCGGCGTCGGCCAGCGAGTAGCCGGCGAACTTCTGGGCCACCCGCATGACCGACTCCTGGTAGATCATCAGCCCGTAGGTGTCGGCCAGGAGCTCCGAGGCGTCGGGATGGAAGAACTCGACCTCCTTCCGACCGTTCTTCCGGTCGGCGTAGTCGTTGTGCATGTTGGCGGCCATGGGACCCGGCCGGTACAGGGCCACCAGGGCGGCCACGTCTTCGAAGGTCGTCGGGGCCAACGAGCGCATGAGGGCCCGCATGGGGCCCGACTCCAACTGGAACACGCCGATGGAGTCGCCCCGGGACAGCATCTCGTAGGTCGGGCCATCCTCGAGGTCCACGGCGTCGATGTCGACCACCGTGCCCGTGGTGCGCTCGATGAGGGCCAGGGTGTCGGTGATGACGTCCAGGTTGCGTAGGCCCAGGAAGTCCATCTTCAACAGGCCCAGGTCCTCGACGCCGTGCATCTCGTACTGGGTGACCACCGGAGCGTCCTCGGGGTCCTGACCCGATTCGGGCTTGCGCTGGATGGGCAGGTAGTCGGTCAGCGGCTCCCGGGTGATGACCACCGCGGCGGCGTGGATGCCGTCCTGGCGCCGCAGGCCCTCCAGGCCCCGGGCCACGTCGACCACGGCCTTCACGTCCTCGTCGGAGGTGTACATGTCCCGCAGGTCCGACGCCATCTTGAAGCCGTCGGCGTACTTCTCCGTCTCCTCCAGACAGGCGGCCAGCGGGGTGTCGCGACCCATGATGAGCGGCGGCATGGCCTTGGCCACCCGGTCGCCCACCGCGTACGGGTAGCCCAGCACCCGGGCCGCATCCCGGACGGCGGCCCGGGCCTTGATCTGGGAGAAGGTCACGATCTGGGCCACGTGGTCCCGGCCGTACTTCTCCGCCGCGTACCGGATCATCTCGTCGCGGAACCGCGAATCGAAGTCCATGTCGATGTCGGGCATGGAGATCCGGCTGGGGTTCAGGAACCGCTCGAACAGCAGGTCGTAGCGGATCGGATCCAGGTCGGTGATCCAGAGGCAGTAGGCCACCGCGCAACCCGCTGCGCTACCCCGGCCCGGGCCAACCCGGATGTCCCGGTCACGGGCGTGGCGGATCAGGTCCCAGGTGATGAGGAAGTACGAGGAGAACCCCATCTCCCGGATGGTCGTGAGTTCGTAGGCCAGTCGCTCGACCACCCCGTCGGCCAACTGGTCGCCCCACCGCTTCCGGGCCCCCTCGAACGCCAGGTGCTCGAGGTAGGCATCGGCCCCGTCGAAGCCCTCGGGGATCGGGAAGTCCGGGAGCTGCGGGTTGCCGAACTCGATCTCCACGTCACACCGCTCGGCGATCCACAGGGTGTTGTCGCATGCCGAGGGCACGTCCCGGAACAGGTCCCGCATCTCGGCCGACGACTTCAGGTAGTGCTCCTCGCCGGAGAACCGGAAGCGGTCCGGATCGCTCATCAGCGAACCGGTCTGCACGCACAGCAGTGCGTCGTGGGCCTTGGCGTCGTCACGGTGGGTGTAGTGGCTGTCGTTGGTGGCCAGCAGCGGGGCCCCCAGGTCGGCGGCCAACCTCTCCAGCATCGGATTGGTCCGGTGCTGTTCGGGGATTCCCTGGTCCTGGAGTTCGATGAACAGGTTGTCCTTCCCGAAGATCTCCTGGAGCCGGGCGGCCTTGACCCGTGCATCGTCGTAGTCGTCGCGCATCAGGGCCTGCAGTACGTGGCCTCCCAGGCACCCCGTGGTGGCGATCAGCCCCTCGGCGTGGTCGGACAGGACGTCCCAGTCGACCCGGGGCTTGTAGTAGTAGCCCTCCAGGAAGGCCCGGCTGGCCACCTGGATCAGGTTGCGATAGCCCTCGTCGCTCTCGGCCAGCAGGGTCAGGTGGTACATGAGCTTGCGGCCACCGTCGGTCTCGCCACCCGAGTCGTCCACCCTCCCCCGCCGGGACGGACGCTCGAAGCGGGTGTCGTGGGCCATGTACGCCTCGGTGCCCAGGATGGGCTTGACCCCCCGGTCACGGCACGCCCGATAGAAGTCCAGGATCCCGTACATGTTGCCGTGGTCGGTGATACCGAGGGCCGTCTGGCCGTCGGCCACCGCGGCGTCCACCAGGTCGCCGACCCGGGCCGCCCCGTCCAGCATGGAGAACTCGGTGTGGACGTGAAGGTGGGTGAAGCCGCCGGTCACCTCGGGAGCCTCACAGGTACGTGCCGGGACGCACGTCGGGTCCCGGGCCCCCGTCCGGGTCGCCGCCGGGCTCCAACTCGCCCCGCCGCATCCCGGCCAGTTGCTGCTGGGCAGCCATCTGCTGTGCGAACAGCGTGGCCTGGATGCCCTGGATGAGACCCTCCAACCAGCCCACCAGCTGGGCCTGGGCGATCCTCAGCTCGTCTGCACTGGGGGCCTCGTCGGAGGCGAACGGAAGGGCCAGTCGACCCAGCTCCTCGCGGAGGTCCGGGGACAACGCAGTCCCCAGCTCGGCCACCGAGGTGGCGTAGATCTCGCGGAGGCGGTCCCGACTGGGTTCGTCCAGCGAGGCGATCCGGACCTCCTCGAGGAGTTGGCGCATCATCGTGCCGACCCGCATGACCTTGGCCGGGTGCTCGATGGACTCGTCCAGCTCCTCGGGATCGGCGGGGTCCGGTTCCCCCGGATCCGGCCCTCCAGACGGAGGCCCGGGATGCTCCACGACCTCCGGTTCCTCGGGTGGGTGGGTTCCGCCGTCCATCGTCCGGACTCTAGGCCCCCACACCCACCACAGGGGGTGGCCGAGACGGGCCCCCTACGGCCTCAGGTGACCACGCAGAGCGCGGGGACCAGCACCTCGTCGGGGGTCAGCGAACCGTGCCGACCGATCAGGTGGATCGAGGTGTGCTCGGCCGGATCCACGATGGCCACCGGTTCGTGGGGAACCACCGCCACGTCGCCCAGGCGGCGCCGGGCCGAGCCGGACACCACCGGCCCCAACCAGCCGTCGGCAGCGACCTCGTCGATCGTCCGCACCCACGCCACGTCGGCGAAGGCCTCGCCGGCCGCGGCGGCCAGGTCGGCCGCCGCCCCCGGGCGGGCGTGCAGCCACCGGAACCGGGCCTCGCCGCTCTGGCCGTCGATCAGGCCGTTCACCGGCCCGGGCAGCTCCAGCATCCGGTCGTCCACGTGGACCTGTCCGTGGTCGGCGGTGAGCACCACCGCGGTGCCGGCCGGCAGGCGGGCCAGGAGCTCATCGAGCATGGCGTCGCATGCAGCCAACTCCTCGTCGTACCGGTCGGCCAGGCCGAACTCGTGGGCCGTCCGGTCGATGTCGTCCCAGTACGCGTAGACGAAGGCCTCTCCCGCCCCGAAGGCGTCGACCACGGCGTCGACCAGCCCGGAGCGCCGGTCGTACCCGACGAGGCGGGTGTCGGAGAGGTGGGCCGCGGTGAAGCCCGACTCCAGGAAGGCCCGGCGGGTCACCACGGGCGGCCACTGGTCGCCGAACAGGGGGCAGGGCTGGAAGGCCCGTGGGTCGTGGCGTCGTCGGGCGTCACCGGTCGAGGTGGTCCAGCGCAGGGCGTTGAGCACCTCGGCATGGGCCCCGACGTCGGCGCCACCCACGGCGATCCGGTAGCCGACCACCCCGTGCTCCCCGGGTGGCACCCCGGTCGAGATCGACGTCAGGGCGGCGGCCGTGGTGGTGGGAGCCACCGTGGTGATCGCCCCCCCGTCCATCGCGGTGGCCACCGGCATCCGGTCGCCCCTGGCCTGCAACTGCCGCCAACCGAGGCCATCGAGCACCAGCAGCAGGACCCGGGAGGCCTCCGCCACGTCCGAGGGCAGCCACGTCGGCCAACCGTCCCGGGCATCGGGGCCCTCCAGGAGGGCGGGCACCAGTCGGGTCACGCAGGCGTCGCCGTAGTCCGGGACCATGGGGTCGGGCACCACGGAGTCGGTGATCGGGGGCGGGTCCACCATCGGACTGCAACATAAACCCGGATGACCCGGGCGGGAGCGACCCGAACCGGGGAGGCGGGAGCCGCCTAGGATCGACCGCCGTGAAGGTCTCGACGCGGGGTGACTACGCCAGCCGCGCCCTCCTGTCGCTCGCCCTGCACGGCGACGGCCAGACGCCCCGCTCAGTGCGTGAGGTGGCCGACATCACCGGCCTACCCCAGCCCTATCTGGAACAGATCCTGCTGGCCCTCAAGGGTGCCGGCCTGGTGCGGTCCAAGCGCGGGGTGGGTGGCGGCTACGTGCTGGCCAGGGAACCCGGAGCCATCCTGCTGTCGCAGATCGTGGCGGCCGTCGACGGTCCGATCGTGGCCGGCGACTTCGCCGATCCCCACACCGACGGGGCCTGCGACCACGAGGGGCAGTGCGTCCTCCTGTCCATCTGGGCCAGCGCTGGGTCCCACATGCAGCAGTACCTCGACTCGTTCACCCTGGAGGACATCGCAGCGATGTCCCGGGGCGAGGCGGAGTGGCCAGCCGGCTGAGACCGCTCCCACCGCTGTAGTGGGACCCGGGTGGGCTGTTTCAGTCGCTGGGGTCGGTCGGTTCAACCGGCTCGGGTGACCCCAGGCGGTCCAGGAGGCCACGGAGGTCGGGAGGCAGCGGGGCCTCGAACTCCATCCTCCGGCCGCTCGCCGGATGCTCGAAGGACAGATGGGCAGCATGCAGGAACGGCCGGTCCAGTCGGACTCCGTCGGGCAGGCCCTCCCGGTCGCCCCCGTAGGCCCGATCGCCGACCAGCGGATGTCCGATGGCCGACAGGTGGACTCGGATCTGGTGGGTCCTCCCGGTCTCCAGACGACACCGCAGAAGGCTGGTGACGGGTTCGTCCCGCGTCTCGACCACCTCGTAGTGGGTCCGCGCCGGTCGGCCCGACCCGACCACGGCCATACGGGTGCGATCCCGCGTGGAGCGACCGATCGGGGCGTCGACCACGCCGGTCGACGCTTCCGGTCGACCCCACACCAGGGCCAGGTAGCGGCGTCCGACCGTGCGTTCGGCCAGCTGGCCGACCAGGGAGTCGTAGGCCGCCTGGGTGCGGGCCACCGCCAGTGCCCCCGAGGTACCCAGGTCCAGACGGTGGACGATCCCGGGGCGGGCCGCCGAGCCCACACCGGCCATCTCCGGATAACGGGCCAACAGGCCGTTGACCAGCGTGCCGTCCGGGTTCCCGGCCCCCGGGTGGACGACCAGCCCGGCCCTCTTGTCCACGACGACGACGTCCGGATCCTCGTGGAGGATCGACAGGACCACCGAATCGTCACCCGACGGGACGTGCACCGCCTCGCGCTCGAGGGCCTCGACGACGAGCACCTCGTCGACGCGCACCCTGCGGGACCGCAGGGTGGCCACCAGGCCGTCCAGGTGGACCGCGCCGGCGTCGATGGCCGCACCGGCCCGGTTTCGGCTGACGTCGGCCAACAGGGCCACCACCCGGTCCAACCGCTCGCCATCCAGAGCCGCCGGCACGACCTCCTCGAGGACCGGGCCGTCAGCCACGGGACCAGCCTCGGTAGGCCAGCAGGATCCCACCGACCACGATCGCCGCATCGGCGAGGTTGAACACCGGCCACCACTGCAGGTCGATGAAGTCCACCACCGCCCCGGACAACGGCCCGTCGTCGGCCCGGAACACCCGGTCCATCAGGTTGGCCGACGCCGCTCCGACGATGGCGCCCACGATGCAGCGGGCCACGGGATCGGCGCTGCCCGCCGCATGCCGGACCAGGACCAGCACCACCACCACGATCAGGATGGTCAGGAGCGGGCCGAGGCCCTCCCCAGCGCCGAACGCTGCGCCGGAGTTGTGCACCAGGTGCAGCCGGAGCGTCCAGACCAGGTCGACCGACCGGTCGTCAAGCGCGCTGAGGGCCCACCACTTGGTCAGTTGGTCGAGGACCAGGACGAGGATCCCTGCGAGTGCAGGGGCCGTCCACCGGCCACCCGGGCCGGCGTCCGGGTTCACCGGCGTCCCAGTCCCCCGGCCTTGAACTCCACCCGCTCGGAAGCCCAGGGGATGACCTCGAGGCGCTCCCTCGGGATGTTCTTTCCCGACTTCACGCACACCCCGTAGACGCCCTTTCGGATCCGTTCCAAGGCGGCATCGATCTCGTCCACGGCGGCCCGGGCCTGCGCGCTGAGCGCCAGGTCGAGGTCCCGTTCCACAGCCAGCGTGTCTCCCTCACCCGATTCGTCGTCGAACTGGACGTCGCCCGGATCACGGTCCTCGAGCAGGGCGTCGGCCTCGGCCTGGAGGTTGTCGGCACTCTGGACGTAACGGGCCCGCTCCTCGAGGAGCGCTGCCTTCTGCTCGCCCAGGAACTTCTTCCCGAACGGGGTCTTCGGCTTCTTCTTGGCGGG
>CAYWBE010000071.1:4889-8549 GCA_964456295.1 uncultured Candidatus Nemicrothrix sp. | reverse complement strand
AGGTCGTCGAGACGGGCGACGTGGACACCATCTTCCACTCCCCGACCGAGCCCTACACCCAGGGCCTGCTCAGCGCAGTACCCCAGTTGGGCTCCATGGCCGGCAAGGCCGAGCCCGAGCCCTTCCACCTCGCCGGGAGCCTCAGGTGAGCACGGGTACCGAGCCGCTGGTCCGCGTGGAGGGCGTCTCCAAGCAGTTCGCGGCGGACCACGGTGCCCGGGTCCACGCGGTGGTCGAGGCCTCACTGGACGTGCATGCCGGCGAGACGGTGGCCGTGGTGGGTGAGAGCGGCTGCGGCAAGTCCACCCTGGCCAACCTGGTCATGCGTCTGCTCGAGCCCGACGAGGGTCGGGTGCTGGTCAAGGGCGTCGACATCGCCCACCTGAAGCGCAGGGCCATGCGCGAGCACCGCCAGACCATGCAGATCATCTTCCAGGATCCGTTCGCCAGCCTGGACCCCCGGGTGCGGGTTGGGAAGTCGGTGGCCGAGCCACTGGCCGTCCACGGCATCGCCAGGGGCGAGGAGGCCGAGGAGCAGGTGGGCCGCCTGTTCGAGCTGGTCGGCCTGCAGCGCATCATGATGAAGAACTACCCCCACCAGTTCTCCGGTGGCCAGCGCCAGCGGGTGTGCATCGCCCGGGCCCTGACGCTGAACCCGGAACTGGTGATCGCCGACGAGGCCGTGTCGGCCCTCGACGTGTCGGTCCAGGCCCAGGTCATGAACCTGATGCTGGAACTCCAGCAGGAGCTGGGGCTGTCGTACCTGTTCATCAGCCACGACCTGGCCGTGGTGGAGCGCATCGCCCATCGGGTGGCTGTCATGTACCTCGGCCAGGTGGTCGAGTTGGGCTCACGCGAGCAGGTGTTCCGCGATCCCCGCCACTCCTACACCAAGCGCCTGCTGAGCGCCGTGCCCATCGCCGATCCCCGCCAGCGGACCCAGCGGGCACTGCTGACCGGCGAGATTCCCAGTCCGGTGTGGCCGGCCGGCCAGGGCCCCGAGGTGGTCACCCACGTCGAGGTCGAGCCCGGGCACCTGGTTGCCGAGGAGTAACCCTCAGCAGTGCGCCTCGCCGCCGGGGGTGTCGGGGGCGGGGCGGTGGAGCACGCCGGAGTCGTAGGCCAGCACCACCCAGCCGTCGTCGTCCGGATCGACCGTGCCGGTGGCATCGACCAGCCACGAATGGGTGTCGGCATCAGTCCCCGGGAACACCAGGGTGGCCGGTCCCCCCTCGGACCCTCCCAGGTTGCGGACCGTGCCGCCACCGGGAGCGCACGTGAACGCCGCAGCATCCACGTCCCACAGGACCGACACGTGGACCACCTTGGCCGTCCCGTCCGGTGACGTGGTGACCAGGAACGGGGCGCTGCCGTAGTCGGCCAGGCGACCCGGCACGTCAGAGGACGACACGGGGATGCTCATGGCCGGAGCCTAGGGGCCCGCGTCCCGGGTCGGCCCGGATGGCGCAGTCACCGGCTTTTCTCCTAGATTTCCCGGCATGCACCAGTTCAAGATGGGTGAAGCAGCGCAGTTGCTGGGGGTCAGCTCCGACACGGTCCGTCGTTGGGCCGACGCCGGCCGCCTGACCACCGACCGCACCGCCGGCGGCCACCGGACCGTGGCCGGCCCCGAGTTGGCCCGCCTGGCCCAGGAACTGGCCGCCGAAGCGGCCGGTCCGGCTGACGGCGAGGCAGGCGCTGCCCTGTCGGCCCGGAACCGCTTCACCGGGCTGGTGACCCGGGTGGTGCGCGACGGCGTCATGGCCCAGGTGGAGATCCAGGCCGGCCCCCACCGGGTGGTGTCGCTGCTGTCGGCCGAGGCCGTCGACGACCTTGGCCTGGCACCCGGCGTGCTGGCCGTAGCCGCCGTCAAGGCCACCAACGTGGTCGTCGAACGCCCCCGCTGAGCCGGACCCACCTGCTCCCTGGATCCCCCTCCGCCCCATGCGACCCGACCCCTCCGAGGCTCACCCCCCGACAGGCCCCCGGTTCCGGGCCCGACCGGGGGCCCGCTCCGAGCAACTCGTACTCCTCCTGTGCATCGCCACGGTCGGCATGGTGCTGTGGCTGACCGCGTTCGCCCCCGACGACGACCCCCAGCCACTGCGGGTGCTGGTGGCCTCGTCGCTGGTCGACGTGGTCGACGACCTGGCCGACGCGTGGACCGCCGAGAACGACACGAGGATCGAGGTGGTCGCCGGCGGGTCCAACCACCTGGCCGCCCAGGTCCGCGACGGGGCACCGGCCGACGCGTTCCTCAGCGCGGACGCCGCCCTACTGACCGGGCTGGCCGGTCCGGACGGGCCATCCGGGGCGAACCCCATCCGGGAACTGGCCCACAACCACCTGGTGGTGGCCCGACCCGCCGACGGGCCCACCCGGGATCCCGCCGACCTGCACGACCGGTCACTGGTGCTGGTGGCGTGTGCCCCGGAGGTCCCGTGCGGGGGTGCCACGACGGCCCGCTTCGGCGACCTACCGGTGGACTCGTACGAGGCCAGCGCCCGGGCCGTGGTGACCCGCCTGACCCTCGACGAGGCCGACCTGGGGGTCGTCTACGCCACCGACGTGGCCGGCCACGCCGGGCTGGTGCCCGCCTGGCCCCAGGAACCGACATGCCCGTGTGTCACCTACGCCGTCCTGCCCCTGACCGATGACGGCGCCCGGTTCGTGGCCTTCCTGGCCAGCGACCGGTCCCGGGGCCTGTTCACCGAGCACGGGTTCACCGGGCACGGGTCCAGCGGAGAAGTCACCGGGTGAGGCCCCGTACCCGTTCCCCACGGACCCGTTCCCCGAAGTCGGTGCTGGCCGTCGCCGTGCTGGCCACCGCGTTCCTCGCCCTGCCGATCGTGGGCCTCGTGCAACGTGCCCCGTGGTCCGGCCTCGGCGACCTGCTGACCCGCCGCGAGGTGGTCGACGCCCTGGGCGTGTCGCTGCTGGTCAGCGTGGTGGCCGCCGGGATCGTGCTGGTGCTCGGCACCCCGCTGGCCTGGGTGCTGGCCCGGGTCGACGTACCCCTGCGTCGCCTCGTGCGGGCCCTGGTGCTGCTGCCCATGGTGCTCCCCCCGGTGGTGGGCGGCACGGCGCTGCTGTTCGCCCTCGGGCGGCGCGGGCTGGTCGGCCAGTGGCTGGAACGGTGGTTCGACCTGACCCTGCCCTTCACCACGGCGGGGGCCGTGGTGGCCGCCACCTTCGTGGCCCTCCCGTTCTTCGTGGTGACCGTCGAGGGGGCGCTCCGCACCAGCGGCGAGGACCTTGAACAGGTGGCAGCCACCCTGGGGGCCGGCCCGGTGGCCGTGCTGCGTCGCATCACGCTCCCCCGCCTGCTGCCGGCCATGGGGGCCGGCCTGGCCCTGGCGTGGGCCCGGGCCCTCGGCGAGTTCGGGGCCACCATCACCTTCGCCGGCAACCTCCCGGGCCGCACCCGGACCCTGCCGCTGGCCACCTTCCAGGCCCTGGAGTCCGACCCGGAGGCGGCCATCGCCCTCAGCCTCGTCCTGCTGGCCGTGTCCCTGGCCGTGCTGGTTCCCACCCGCGACCGTTGGCTCCCCACGCGATGACCGGCCCCTTCGAACCCCCGACGAAGGAGGCCCGAACCACCGGGTCGCCATCGGCGCTCCACCTGCACGGCCGGGCCACCGTGGGCGACCTCTGCCTGGA